>JBDTCU010000058.1:0-6941 GCA_039923415.1 Vulcanimicrobiaceae bacterium | reverse complement strand
GCCGTTTGCAACTCTCGCCGGCGACCACCGACCGCAAAACCGCCGAACACTGGCTCGCAGATCGCGACGGCGCAACCGATGGAGTAATTGCCAAACGCTCCGACATTCCATACGCATCCGGAAATCGGTACGGAATGCTCAAAGTCAAGCGCATCCGAAGCGTCGACTGCGTGATCGGGGGATACCGCGTCGCGGCCGACGGGACTGCCATCGGTTCACTTCTGCTTGGGCTTTACGATGCGAACGGCGGCCTCGATTATGTCGGTTTCACGTCGGGAGTCACGGCCGAAGAAAAGCGCGCTTTGCTCGAGCGGCTGGCTCCCCTAAAAACCACCCGCTCGTTCTCGGTGCGGATTCCAGGCGGGCCCAGCCGCTGGAATCGCGGCAAAGACGCCGCCTGGGTACCGGTCGAACCTCAACTGGTCCTCGAAGTCCAATTCGATCACCTCACAGCAGGCCGATTTCGACACGGCACACGACCGCTGCGATTCCGCCCCGATAAAGCGCCGCGCCAATGCACTACCGCGCAGATCGCTTAACACAGTTCGTTTAGGACTTCTTACGAGCGGCTTTCTTGCGTGCCGGGGCCTTCTTGCGTGCTGTGACTGGCTTGCGAGTCGCAGTCTTCTTCCGAGTTGCGGCCGCACGAGCTCCCCGCTTGCGGGCTGCAGTCTTTTTGTGGCCCGTGCCCTTGCGTTTCCGCGTTTGCGCGCCTGCACGCGCGGAAGTTTTGCGGTCGGCAGAAGTGCGGCCGGTGCTCGGCCGGCTCCCCAACTGCTGCCAATCGGTCTCCGACATCTCGATGCCGTATTTCTTGGCTGCCTTTTTTATGTTCGCGAACGCTAGCTCGCGCTCTTCATCGGAAACATCGCCTACTTGATCGAAACGGGCGATCGCGTTTCGAACGTGCGACGCGTCGGTCATCGGCTCTTTGCGTTTCTTCGGATACGCGAAGACGCTATCCGGCAAATCGCCTCGCTGGGTTAACTCTCCGTGTTTCTCATGCGGCTTCCACGTGGCTCTCAAAGTAAGCTCCTTTCACGAAAGACTCGCGCGGTGATAACATTCCGTATTACCCCATCCGCCGAGGCTATAACGCGCTCGCAGACAGATGTAAACGGCCCGAAGGAGCGAACGCCCGCATTCTGAAGAAGTCGTCCAAAGACGGGCGCAAGCTTGGAGGGGAGCATGGGATGAGCGGTGTTCGGGTACTGGTCGGCACTCGCAAAGGCGCGTTCGTTTTGACGTCGGACGCAAAGCGCGAACAGTGGAAGATCGACGGCCCTCACTTCGCGGGCTGGGAAGTCTATCACCTGAAAGGATCGCCGGCCGAGCCGAATCGGCTTTATGCCTCGCAGAGCAGCGGGTGGTTCGGTCAGGTGATTCAGCGATCCGACGACGGCGGCAATTCCTGGGAGCCGATGGGGAACCGCTTTGAGTACGCCGGCGTTCCAGGCACACATCAGTGGTACGACGGCACGCCGCACCCGTGGGAGTTCGCGCGCGTTTGGCACCTCGAGCCCTCGCCGACCGATCCCGACACCGTGTATGCCGGCGTTGAAGACGCTGCGCTATTTCGTTCGACCGACGGTGCACAGAGCTGGCATGAACTCTCGGGGTTGCGCGAACATGCCTCAGGCTCCTCATGGCAGCCGGGTGCCGGCGGCATGTGCCTGCACACCATCCTTCTCGACCCAAGCGAACCGAATCGAATCTTCATCGCCATCTCGGCGGCCGGGACGTTTCGCAGCGACGACGCCGGCGCGACCTGGCGACCAATGAACCGAGGACTGAAGTCCGAGGGTTTGCCCGACCCTACTGCCGAGGTCGGACACTGCGTTCACCGCATTGCCATGCACCCTTCACGACCGAACGTGCTGTTCATGCAGAAGCACTGGGATGTGATGCGCAGTGATGACTCAGGCGAGTCGTGGCAAGAGATCAGCGGCAACTTGCCGACCGACTTCGGCTTCGCCATCGATGTTCACGCGCACGAACCGCAGACAGTCTACGTGGTTCCGATCAAAAGCGACTCAGAGCACTATCCGCTCGACGGCAAGTTGCAAGTGTATCGCAGCCGGACAGGCGGAGATGAGTGGGAAGCCCTCACCAAAGGTCTTCCGCAAAGCAATTGCTACGTCAACGTATTGCGCGACGCAATGGCGGTCGACTCGCTGGAATCCTGCGGCGTGTATTTCGGAACCACCGGCGGCCAAGTGTACGCATCGGCCGACGCCGGGGATACCTGGGCTCCAATCGTTCGAGATCTTCCGCCGGTGCTATCCGTCGAGGTCCAAACGCTGCCATGATTCGCGTCGTCCTTCCGGCACATCTTCGCGCGCTGATGCGCGAGAGCGGCGAAACGCGCCTCCATGTTGCCGGCGCCGCCACGCAGCGATCGGTTCTCGATGAGCTTGAGGCCTGCTATCCAATGCTATGCGGCACAATCCGCGACCAAGTCACCAAAGCGCGCCGGCCGTACGTGAGATTCTTCGCCTGCGAGCGGGATATCTCGCACGAACCACCCGACGCACCGCTGCCCGACGCCGTCACAACCGGTGTCGAGCCATTCCTCATCGTTGGTGCCATGGCCGGCGGCTAAGGCACCATGATGAAGCGAGCAGCCGCTGGTTACCAACTAGAAGAAAAAAATCCGAAACTCGCGTTTAATCTGTATTCCGGACTGGTAAAGGTGGAGCAACGCCTCTCGGCTTTCTTCCCGGGACAGGAGCGTCGCTATTGAGTCATTCCGAAACGACGGTTGAGCACTTCGAACACGACGGTTCCCTGCGGCCGATGGCGCTTCGCGCGCACCCGCTGGTTTTCGGAGTCGTCCTTTTTCTCGCATCCGAACTGATGTTCTTCGCCGGGTTGTTTGCGGCGTATTACGATCTCCGCAGCCAAACGGCGCAGTGGCCGCCCTCCGGCGTCCATCTCGATGTGCTTGAATCGGGAATCGGGACGCTTCTGCTGGCCCTCTCCAGCGGTGCGATGCTCTTGGTGACCCGCGCGCTCAATAAAAATAAGTCCCGAGTTGCGCGGGGCTGGATCGGCGCCGCAATCCTCCTCGGGGTAGCTTTTCTAGCGATTGCGATGCATGGCTGGAGCAAGAATACCTTCGGGGTGAACTCTCACGCCTACGGCTCGGTGTTTTACACGATGACCGGATTTCACGCGCTGCACGTTTTGGTCGGAGTCATCCTATTGTGCGCGCTGTTCTTCGGACTGCGCAGCAATGCGCTGCGCGGAAACAATCGAGCCGGTGCCGAGGCCATCATGTATTACTGGCATTTCGTCTTTATCGTTTGGCTCGGCATTTGGGGGACGATCTACCTCGTCCGATGACGATGCGCATCTTTGGTATCGCTCTGGCATTCACGATCTCGGTCCTCGGGAGCGCGCTCTTCGCTGCGTCATACGCGTTGCACGGCGGACCGCACCTTGAGGGTTTGGGACTGCTCGTCGCGCTCGGAGCGCTCGCGTTTGGCGTGATCGGGTGGGCTCTGGGGGCGATGCCGCAGGAACAGGTTGTCGATCAGCGCGACGATTATCCGTCCGATCCGAAGGCTCGCGCCGGCGCACAAGCCGCGCTCGAACACGGTATCGACGAACTCGACCGGCATGGCTTCCTGCTCAAGTTTCTATTCGGCGCCTTTGGTGCGCTCGCACTGGCAGCGCTCTTTCCGTTGCGTTCTCTTGGGCCGGGATTCGGAAAGGGGCTCTATACGACCAAGTGGAGCAAGGGTGCCCGCTTGGTGCTCGAAGACGGCACACCGGTTCGCACCTCAGACCTAGCGGTCGGATCGGTGATGACCGTGTTTCCGGACGGCTACGTCGGCGACGCGAGTTCCCAGACATTGTTGCTGCGGCTGCCGCCGGGGACGATACAAGTCTCGCCCGACCGCACGACCTGGTCACCGCAAGGCTACGCGGCTTTTTCAAAAGTCTGCACGCACAACGGCTGTCCGGTCGGCTTATATCTCGCATCCAAATATCAGTTGCTCTGTCCGTGTCATCAATCGGTTTTCGATGTTGTCGCGCAGGCAAAACCAATCTCAGGTCCGGCCGCCCGGGCGTTACCTCAGCTTCCGCTGCAGATAGCCCAAGACGGGTATCTGCAAGCCCAAAGCGACTACCGGGAACCGATCGGCCCGGGATTCTGGCAGCGCCCGTGACGCTCCGCCGTTTGGTCCTCGACCTCGACGATCGCCTGGGCGTCGCCCCGATCTTACAGAAGGCATTGCGCAAAGCATTTCCCGATAACTGGTCGTTCATGTTCGGCGAGATCGCGCTCTATTGTTTTCTGGTTTTGATTGCTACCGGCGTGTACTTGGGGTTCTTCTTCGATCCGTCGACCGCGTCGGTAACGTATCACGGCTCGGATATCTCATTGCGAAACACGCCGATGTCGGCCGCGTATGCCTCGGTCCTTCAGCTCTCACTCGATACGCGTGCCGGCCTGCTGCTGCGTCAAATCCACCACTGGGCCGCGCTTGTCTTTCTCGCAGCGATTGCTCTGCACATGTCTCGCATCTTCTTCACCGGGGCTTTCCGGCGTCCGCGCGAGCTGAACTGGATTATCGGCATGACCCTGCTGATACTGGCGATGGCTGCCGGCTTCACCGGATACTCGCTGCCGGATGATCTGCTTTCGGGAACGGGACTGCGGATTGCGTATTCGGTGTTGCTCTCAATTCCCTTAGTCGGGGGATACTTGGCGTTTCTGGTGTTCGGCGGAGATTTTCCGACCGCCCAGCAGATCAGCCGGCTGCTATTTACTCACGTACTGATTCTGCCGGTTCTGATCGCCGGAGCGATTGCTGTTCATCTCGCAATTATTTGGCGGCAGAAGCACACGCAGTTTCGCGGGCCCGGGCGAACTGAGCGAAATGTGATCGGCTCGCCTCTGTGGCCCAATTACGCAATGAAGTCGCTCGGCCTAGGCCTCGCCGTTGGCGCGGTGCTTGCCGGCTTAGGCGCGTTCTTTCAGATCAACCCGATTTGGCTCTACGGCCCTTACCACTCGTATGACGTCAGCGCTCCGGCCCAGCCGGATTGGTATATTGGCTGGCTGGAAGGCGCGCTGCGTCTAGGTCCGAGCTGGACGATCAGTATCTGGAACCACACCATTCCATCGCCGTTTTTCCCCGGCATTCTCTTGCCGGCGGCGTTCTTCGTTTTACTCTATGTTTGGCCGTTTTTGGAGCGCTGGGTCACTCACGACGGCGAGCCGCACCAGCTTCTCGATCATCCCTCGGATTCGCCGGTGCGCACCGGAATCGGCGCGGCCGTGCTGACTTTTGCGATCGTTCTCACGCTGGCCGGCAGCGACGATGTGCAAGCGAATATCCTCTCGACCCCGCTGCAAGGAATGGTCAGCGCCTATCGATGGCTGCTGGTGATTTTACCGATCGTAGTTGGATTGCTGAGCTATCAGTTCGCGCGCGAACTCCGCGCACGCCGCCAGCAGCTTCCGGCACCAGATCCGCGCGTGATGATCACGCGCACCGATTCGGGCGGTTTTGAAGAGCAGCCCGAACCGCTTGCGAGCACCCCCCCATGAACTACGCCGTACTCGCGGTCTTGGCAGCGTCATTCGCACTCTATCTCCGGCTCGCTCAGGGGTATAATGCGCGGCGCGTGCGCCCGCTCAACCGCCTGCACATCGCGGCGTTCGCCGCCACGCTCGTCACGTTGTATGCCGCGCTTGAGCCGCCGCTCGAAGCACTATCCGACCGCTCGTTCCTCTACCACATGGCTCAGCATATGCTCTTGGTGTACGTTGCCGCCCCGCTATTTCTATTAAGCGCGCCGATCATGCTGCTGCTCGGCAGCGTGAGCATCGAGCGTGCGCGATTCATCGGTTCGCTGCTCTGCTCGCGGCTGTGGCGCTTTCTCACCTTCCCGGTTTTCGCGTGGTTATTTTTCACGGTCGTTCTGTGGGGCACCCATTTCTCACCCTTGTATCAGCTCGCACTCACTCATCCGGCCGTTCACATCTTCGAACACGTCCTGTTTCTCGGCTCCGCCATTCTGTTCTGGCAAGCAATCATTCACGTCGGTCCGGTCGCCTGGCCGATGAACTTTCCCTTGCGGATCGTCTATATTTTTCTCGCGATGCCCCAAAGTGCATTTTTGGGGTTAGCGCTCTATCAAAGCAAGTATGTGTTATATCCACAGTATTCGGCAACTCAAGGCTCAGTCGCGCGGGCGTTGAGCGATCAGCAATCGGGAGGCGCACTGATGTGGATCGTCGGCGGCTTACTGCTGTTTGCCGTTTTCATGCTGGTCGCGGCGATGTGGGGCCAAAGCGAAGAGCGACTGGGCGAACATTTGGATGCACAACTCGATTCGAACCGACTGCAATTGGAGAGCACCCATGTCTGAAACCATCAACTCGCGCGGGCAGAGCCCTGCGTATCGCCAGCATTGCCTGGATCAGGATCCGACTTACCGCGACTCATACGGCCTGCCGCTGATTCGAATCTGTTTTGATTTCACGGAGAACGAGCGCAAGATGGTGCGCTTCGGCACCCAGAAAATTCGCCTGATCCTGGAAGCCCCCGGCGCGTCGCACATGAACGTCGATTCCCGAACTGCTTCCCCACTACAGCACCGTGAAATACCAAACCACCCACACGGTCGGCGGCTGCGCCATGGGCAGCGATCCGGCCACGTTGGTCGTCAACAACTATCTGCAGATGTGGATTTCGAGAATGTCTTTGTTGTCGGTGCCTCTGCCTATCCGCAGAACGCCGGGTTCAACCCAACCGACACGCTCGGCGCGCTCTCGTATCGGGCCGCCGACGGGCTGGTCAACCACTACCTCAAAAAGCCCGGGCCGCTGAAGTGACCCAAAGCGTTCGCGCGATCGCGCTGCTGGGGACGATCTGTATCCTGACGATTCTGGTAACCGGTCGAACCCGCGCGGCTGGATCTCC
>JBDTCU010000057.1:0-3288 GCA_039923415.1 Vulcanimicrobiaceae bacterium | reverse complement strand
GTTGCAGCGCCGGAACCAAGGCCGTAGAGTACGAACTACGATGGTCATGACTACCGATTCGGCGCTGTGCCCGATCCAAAATAAGCTCGAAGAGGGCATCCCGCTCTCGTTCGCAGACGGGATGACGCTCTTCACCACGCAAGATATTCATGGGGTTGGCCGGATGGCCGAGAACGTCAAACTGCGCAAGAGCGGCAAAAAAGTGTTCTACGTCCTCAATCGCTACATCAATTCAACCAACGTCTGTTATGCCGGCTGCAAATTCTGCGCGTTCGCGGTGGATGAGTTCAAAGAAAGCGATCGGGTCGTGCGAATGCCGGCCGATGAGGTGATGAGCAAGGCGCTCGAGACCGGGAGCAATTTCAATCAGATTCATATCGTCGGCGGCCACGATCCGCGCCAGCTCTCACTCGATTATTGGCTGCCGTTAATGCGCCGCTTCAAAGAGAAACTTCCGCATGTCCAGCTCTCACTGTTTACCGCGGCTGAGATCGAATACATGTGCAAACGGCACCGGATGTCTTCGGCCGATATGCTCGTGCAGCTCCGAGAAGCTGGGCTCGATAATATCAACGGCGGCGGCGCGGAAGTCTTCGCCGATCGCGTGCGCAAGATGATCTGCCCGAACAAAGTCAATGCCGAAAACTGGTTAGCGATCCACGAGGAAGCCCATCGTCAAGGGATCGCGTCGAACGCTACCATGCTATACGGTACGATCGAAACGTTGGAAGAGCGAGTCGGCCATCTGATTCGTCTGCGCGAATCTCAGCAGCGCTCGCCCGGCTACAACGCCTTTATTCCGCTGGCGTTCCACCCCGACGGCAACGAACTCAACGACTGCGGCTGGACGAGCGGGCTGGATGACATTCGGATGTTCGCGGTCTCGCGCCTGATGCTTAACAACTTCGATCACATCAAAGCATATTGGATGATTCAGGGTCTGAAGATTTGTCAGGTTGCGCTGCACTTCGGTGCCGACGATATGGACGGCACCCACGGCAGCACCGATGAGGAGCGGATCTACCACAGCGCCGGGACGCTCTCCGGGCAACACGTCGATGACCGCGAGTTCCGGCGGCTGATTGAAGAAGCCGGTTACGAACCTGTGCGACGTAACTCGACCTACGATGAGTTCGCTCACGATTGGGCCCCTCCGGAAGAAGAGCTCGTCCTTGCTTAAATGCGGTCGAATCCAGTACACCAACGATCTGCCGATCTACGCTGCGTTCGATGCCGGAGCGATTGCATATCCGGGATCGCTGCACGCCGACGTTCCGTCGCGCTTGAATGCAATGCTGGTGGCCGGCGAATTGGATTTGAGCCCGATTAGCGCGTTTACGTACGCGAAGCACGCGGACGATCTCGTGCTGCTGCCGGATCTCTGCATCGGCGCGCGCGATCGGGTGATTTCGGTGGTGCTGGTTTCGAGCACGCCGCCCGCGTTGCTAAGCGGGGAACAGATATTTGTAACGAAGGAATCGGCGAGCGGCAGGAATTTGCTGCGCGTCTTGCTCGAACGGCGATACGGGGTGAATGCCGAGTTCGTCGAAGTCGACGATCCGCTGTCTTATGCCCAAGCCGGTAAACCGACGTTGCTGATCGGGGACCGCGCGATCGACGCGTTTCTGAGCTTGCCGACCGAACAGGTCTACGATTTGGGAACGCTCTGGCACGACTGGACCGGGGAGCACACCGTCTTCGCGATCTGGGCCGCACGTAAGTCGGTTTACGCCGAACAGCCTGACGCCGTGCGCGCGTGTATGCATGCGTTAACCGATGCTTATACCTGGGCGCGCGGCAACATGGCCGCGGTTGCCGATCGGGCCAACTCGGTATACGCGCGACCAGCGGGGTTCTACGAGAATTACTACGCACAACTAAATTTTACGTTTCACTCGGCGGCTCAAAGCGGTCTTGCCGTCTACTGCCGCGAGTTAGTCGCAATCGGAGCGATCGATCGTGTTCCACAGTTTGTTCCGGAGGTAATCGGTGTCTCTCGCTAGTCTGTTGGATAAAGCCGCTGCCGGCGGCCGCCTCGCGTTCGATGAAGGTGTGCGGCTCTATAAAGAAGCCTCACTGCACGATCTCGGCACGGCGGCCCATGCGCGGCGGATGCAGATGTATCCAACCAACGACGTAACCTACGTGGTTGACACGACTATTAACTACACCAACGTCTGCAACGTGCACTGCACGTTTTGCGCATTTTTTCGCCCCGAGAAGCACAATGAAGGCTATACGATGTCGCACGACCAGGTGCTGGCGCGGGTCAAGTATGCTGCCGACCAGGGCGCTACTCAGATCATGATTCAAGGCGGCGTCAATCCAGAATTAAAGCTGGAGTGGTTCGAGACCCTGTTCGACCGTGTTGCCCGCGAGTATCCCGGCGTCGATATTCACTCGCTCTCAGTTTCGGAAGTTATTGGACTTAGCAACGTCGAGGGTATGCCGACTCGCGAGGTCCTGGAGCGACTCAAGGCCGCCGGCATGAAATCGCTGCCGGGTGCGGGTGCCGAGATTTTAGTCGAGCGCGTGCGCAAACGCATCAGTGCGCGAAAAGTGAAGCCGGATAAGTGGCTTGGAGTCATGCGAGAAGCGCAGCAGCTCGGCATGCCGACCACTGCGACGATGATGTTCGGATCGATCGAAACAGACGAAGAGCGAATCGAACACCTGCACGTTATGCGCGAACTGCAAGACGAAACCGGCGGGTTTACGGCATTTATTCCGTGGTACTACGTGCCGTGGAAGACGCCGCTGCGCGGCCAAGAGGCGAGCGGCCTTGAATATCTGCGCGTGCTCGCGCTCTCGCGCTTGTACCTCGATAATTTCGCGCATCTGCAAGCTTCCTGGCTAACCCCCGGTTTAAAAATGGGACAGCTTGCGCTGTTCTATGGGTGCGACGATATGGGCGGAACGATATTGGAAGAGCAAGTCGTGCACGATGCCGGATCTACCAACGAAGCCACCCGCAAGCAACTCGAAGAGATCATCCTCGGTGCCGGTTTCGCCCCAGTCATTCGCGACACATATTGGAACCTTCGCGCCGACATCACCCTGGCTACCGCGTGACGGGCACTAAGCAGTTTGGAAATACGCTCCTCTCCAGGTTCTGCCGCAGGATTCGGGTTTCCGGGGCTGCCACGGGTTGGAACGCTCAGTTGGCTTGATGGATCCGCGCACCCAAGTGGCCGCCTTTGCATTCCAGTTCATTTAAGCTTAACGTGTTGCAATGCTGGGAAAGAAAAAAGAGAGAGACCCAGGAACTGATGCAGACCACACGACGCG
>JBDTCU010000056.1:0-5035 GCA_039923415.1 Vulcanimicrobiaceae bacterium | reverse complement strand
TATTGAACTTCGTTATCGTAGGGGTCTTAATTGTGGTTTTGGTTTGGCGCAATGCGCGGCCACAGACGATGACGGTCTCGCGTCTTTGGATCGCACCGGCATTTATGGTTGTGATTACGGCGGTGCTGATTGCCGGGACGGTGGTACAGCACGCCGCGATTTGGGCGCTGCTGGTGGCGCTAGCGGTAGGGATTATCGCGGGCGTTCCGGTCGGACTAGCCCGCGGGCATCACAGCAAGGTCTCGCACGCACCCAAATCGGGGAGCATCGTCGTCGAACCCTCGATCGTCACGATGATGATCTGGCTCGCCGCATTCGGTCTCAAGTACGCCGTAAAGTTTTTCTTGCCACATGCCGGCTCGGGCCTGTTGGTCTTCTCGGACGGCTTCATCGCGTTTGCGGTTGCATCGGTCGTAGCCGCGCGCTACGTGATTTTCACGAAGTTTAAGGCGCTGGAACCGGTAACTGCGCCAACCCCGTTAACCTAGTGGCGCGGCCCGAATTTCCAACTGCTTTGGCGCAACGTGGCGTGGCGAGCATCGGTTCGGAAGCCGACCGCGTTTAGCGGTGTAGCCGAGGCGATGTTTGAATTAAAGCGTCCGAACGTTGCCGGATTGTCGTGGAAGAGGTTCTCAAGATCGGAGATTCGATGATCGTCGCGCGGGTGATCGGAGAGCGCTTCCGGCGGGGAAGCGGTCGGGTGCGCTTCAAAGTGGTCGAACAGCCACACCATCCCCCATGGGTTCAGCCCGGCTTGCGCACACGTGTAGGCGCCCTTCTGATCGGCGTTGTGCTCTACAGTCCGTGAGAATCGCAGTGTCTCTAAGTTCGCGCCGAGGTTCAGAACCGTATTCGCTATGCCATTGTTCCCGCCGCCGATGAGAATCGAGAGCACCGTTGCGGCTAACCCGATATTCTGATCTTTCTGCATATTATTCACGACATCGTGATGGATATCGTGCGATGTTTCGTGGCAGAGAACGCCGGCGAGTTCCTCTTTGTTCTGCACGAAGGTCATCATCGAATCGGTAACATAGACGTTGCCGCCCGGAACTGCAAACGCATTCGGCTGAGCCTCGTGGACCAAGATGAAGTGAAATGGAGAATAATACTGAGGATCGGCAACTCGCTTAATTCGAGCGGCGATCGGATTCAGAACCGCGTAGTATGGCGAACTCTGAATGATCTCGCCCTTCTGGCTAAGCTGTTGGTAGACTTGCGCGCCGATCTGCGCCTCTTGCTGCTGATCGGCCAGCGCCGGCAGCGCGCAGCCAATGGCCATCGCGCCCGCCAGTACCGTTGCTATCGCCTGTTTCATGGTGAAGAAACGCGGAGCAGGCGAGATTTGTTCGCTCGCCTGCTTCGCGTTTCTCCTAATGAACCAGGAAACCGACCAGCAACAACGCGACGATGTTCAGGACTTTGATCATCGGGTTGATCGCTGGACCGGCAGTGTCTTTATACGGATCGCCGACGGTGTCGCCGGTAACGGCGGCCGCGTGCGCGATCGACCCTTTACCGCCGTGATGGCCGTCCTCGATGTACTTCTTGGCGTTATCCCAAGCTCCGCCGCCGCTGGTCATCGAAATGGCAACGAAGAGACCGGTGACGATCGATCCGACTAAGATGCCGCCCATCATCTGGGCTCCGGCGTTGCCTTTAAGCACACCGAAGACCGAGAGCAAGACGACTATTATCGGCACGCCGATCGGAATCAGCGCAGGGAGAATCATCTCTTTGAGCGCTGCTTGGGTAACGATGTCGACAGTTGTCGCATAGTTCGGCTTGGCCGTACCTTCCATGATGCCCGGAATCTCGCGGAACTGGCGACGCACTTCTTCGACGACCGCGCCGGCGGCGCGCCCGACGGCTTCCATCGAAAGCGATGAGAACAGATATGGCAGCAAGCCGCCGATGAACAAACCGGTAAGCACGTACGGTTCGCCGATGCTGAAGTTGACCGGATTGCTCGCGCAAGCGGCCCCCGTCTCTTTGCATTTGTTGCCGAGCTCGGTGATAAACGATGCGAACAGCACGACAGCGGCCAGTGCCGCCGAACCGATCGCATAACCTTTAGTGACCGCTTTGGTGGTATTGCCGACCGCGTCGAGCGGGTCGGTAACGGCGCGGACCGCGTCGGGCAGTTCCGCCATCTCGGCGATTCCGCCGGCATTGTCGGTGATCGGTCCGAACGAGTCGATGGCTACGATGATCCCAGCCATAGAAAGCATCGCCATGACTGCGATGCCCACGCCGTATAAGCCGACTAGCGCGTAGGAGACGATAATTCCGACCACGATCACAAGAGCCGGGAGCGCCGTTGCCTGCATCGAGACTGCTAGACCGCTAATGATGTTGGTTGCGTGCCCGGTAACCGATGCGGCCGCGATGCGTTTTACCGGCCCAAACTCGGTTCCGGTGTAGTACTCGGTGATGTAGGTGATGAGTCCCGTTATGATGAGACCGATCACCGCGCAGATAAAGATCGAGAGCGCCGATACATCGTGAGTGAGTCCCAGCGTCGCGCCTGGAATGCCGTCCGGAAATTGCTGACGCGTAACGAAAAAGAACGCAATCGCTGCTAGGACCGCCGCGGCGATCAAACCCCCATACAGCGCACCCATAATGCTGCCGCGGCCGCCTTTACCCATTCGTACAAAAAACGTGCCGATGATCGACGCAACGATCGAGACGGCGCCCAACACCAGTGGGAACGTCACGGCGCCGGCCAGATTCTTTAATATGAGATGACCGAGCAGCATTGCCGCGACCGTCGTAACCACGTAGGTTTCGAATAAATCGGCGGCCATGCCAGCGCAGTCGCCGACGTTATCGCCGACATTGTCGGCGATAACTGCCGGATTGCGCGGATCGTCCTCAGGGATACCGGCTTCGACTTTGCCGACCAAATCGGCGCCGACGTCGGCGGCTTTGGTGTAGATGCCGCCGCCCAAGCGAGCGAAGACCGAGATCAGCGAACACCCAAACGCGAGGCCGATCATTGCAGCCAGCGATTTCCCGTCGTCGCCGGCATTCAGACTTTGCAGAATCCAATAGTAGCCGCTGACCGCGATCAATCCAAGGCCGACGACCAGCAAGCCGGTGATTGCGCCGCCGCGGAACGCCACGTTCAGGGCAGGAGAGAGACCGCCGCGAGCGGCTTCGGCGGTGCGAACATTGGCGCGCACCGAGATAATCATCCCGATAAAGCCGGCCGCACCCGAAAGGATCGCGCCGATCAGGAAGCCGACCGCGGTCTGCCAACCGAGCGGGGGAGCGAATCCGATGATAATCGCCAAGACAATCGCGACGATTCCGATCGTGCGGTACTGTCGAACGAGGAATGCCATGGCTCCCTCTTGGATGGCCTTGGCAATCTCTTGCATGCGCGCGTTACCCGGAGACTGGCGCAATATCCAGCTAATGAGGTAGAGTGCGTAAATGATGGCGAGGAGCCCGGCTCCGAGGCCAGCATACATCGCCCACTGAGCTGCGATCCCGGTCTGTGAACTCATTGATTTCCTTTATCGATGACGTATAAAAGAGACCCGCGCATAAGCGGGGAACCCGCCGGAACGTTGTGCGACTTAAGCGGGTTCACCTTCAGCATCCAGGAAGCGCTGGGCTGAGTCCTGGATAACCCGGCGAGCGGCGGCAGCATCTTCCCAGCCCAGAGTGCTGGTGTGCTTGCCCTCTAGCGCCTTGTAGGTGTCGAAAAAATGTGAGATCGTGCGAATGGTGTGCGGAAAGATTTGAGTGTAGTTGTGGACTCCGTCAAACGATGGCTCACCCACCGGAACCGCCAACACCTTGTCATCTTCTTTATCGCCATCGACCATCTTCAGCAAGCCGATCGGTCGGGCGACGACCAAGCATCCTGGGAAGGTCGGCTGAGCGACCAAGATCAGAACGTCGAGCGGATCGCCGTCGAGCGCCAGAGTCTGCGGCGCGAAACCGTAGTCACCCGGATAATGAATTGGCGAATGCAGGGCACGGTCCAGCCGAAAGATGTCCAGCGATTTGTCGTATTCGTATTTGTTGCGCGATCCCTCGGGAATCTCAACCACAACGTTGATCTCGTCCGGTGCTTCCTCACCGAGCGGCAGGTACAGATAGTTCTTCTTAGGTGGAACCGGCATGGGCCAACGATACCATAGGGGGGCCGTACCCGTCTGCGACTAAGTGCAAGCACCAATGGAGCAGACTGAGTTTCTGATCGTAGGCTGCGGCCCGGCGGGCGGCACCGCCGCACGCGAAGCCGCCGCATGCGGCGTTCAGACGGTCGTTTTGGAGAAGGATACTGTAATAGGCGCTAAGCGGGTGTGCGCGGCTGGATTGCGCCCCGGCTTCTGCGGGACGTTCGATCTACCGCGCGCGATCGTTCATTGCGACACTCCGCGACTCGCTCTGTTCGGCGCTGATGGCATCGCGCACGAGATTTTTTTTGGACCCGGACATACGACGACGCGCGAACAGTTGGACGGAACAATCGCCGGGTTAGCACGTGCGTCCGGCGCCGATATTCGCACCCAAGCGCTCTTTCGAGGACTGCGGCCTGATGGTGACCGTACGATCGTTGAGTATGCCGATCTTCGCAGCGGAGAGCGCAGGCAGGTGGCTGCGCGCAACGTCTTTCTCGCCCAAGGTTCGACCGTGCGTTTAGAAGGTGATTCGCAGCTGGGATTTGCGGGCTGGAAAAACGGGCTCATGACGACGTACCAGTACCGCGTGTATTTGGATCAACCAGCCGATCCGATTGCGTATGAAACACTTGAGTTGCATTACTATTGCGCCCATGACGGGCGCCAAATAATCGGCTGGATGTTTCCAAAACGCGATCATCTTGCGATTGGGCTTGGATTTACGGGAAAGATGCCCGGCGCGCAGCTCCGGCTCGAGTTGAACCTGTTTGCCGACCGGGTTCGGCAGCGGCTCTATTCCGGGATTGATTTCTCTATTGAAGAAGAAGGGCATCTGCTCTACGGCGGCTGGCCGCGCCCCCGAATCGGTGCCGGCGGAGTGATGGTCGGCGGCA
>JBDTCU010000055.1:0-3694 GCA_039923415.1 Vulcanimicrobiaceae bacterium | reverse complement strand
CCGGCGGAGTTTTCTCGAGCACGGCTTTGACCGCTTCGACAATCGCGCCGACCGGCTCGGCGAGCGCTTCGCGAATCTCTTCGCTGGTGATCTTGACCGTCTTGGGCAGGCCATTGATCAGATCGCGACCGCGAATCTCCATCGCAAGTTCCGACTCCAAGCGGTACGCCGATCCGATTTTTATTTTGATCTCTTCGGAGGTGCGTTCGCCGATCATCAGGTTATAGACGCGCCGAATATATCGGATTATCGCATCGTCGAGCTTATTACCGGCCACCCGAAGCGACTGCGAGACCACGATGCCGCCGAGCGAACTCACCGCGACGTCGGTCGTGCCGCCGCCGATATCGACGACCATGCTTCCCGAGGGTCCGTCGATCGGCAGACCGGCGCCGATTGCGGCCGCCATCGGCTCTTCGATGATGTACACGTTCTTCGCGCCTGCGAGTTTAGCAGCATCGCGCACGGCCCGCTCCTCGACGCTGGTGATTTCAGCCGGAACGCAGATCACCACGTTCGGTTTGGGTTTAAACAGCGTCGAAAGCCAGGAGCGATCCTTGGTGACTTTTTTTATAAAATAGTTGAGCATCGCTTCGGTCACTTCAAAGTCGGCGATGACGCCGTCGCGAAGCGGACGAATCGCCTGAATGTGGGCAGGCGTCTTTCCGAGCATCTGTCGCGCTTCCTCACCAACCGCAATCGTGCGGCCGGTAACCGTATCCTTTGCGACGACTGAAGGCTCGCGCAATACGATGCCTTTGCCCTTGACATGTACCAGCACGTTGGCCGTGCCAAGGTCGATCCCGATATCCAAAAAAGTGTCTCCGTGATGAGAGCTCGCCGTCGGCTAACTCGGTATGTTGTTCGTTCTATTCAGCGCGGACTTTAGGATACGCGCTTGTTTCAAAAAGTCCGGTCGGTTCGGAGAAAGGTGCCACGCCGCTGGCGCGCTGCACCTGTCCGCCCAACTCCGAGAGCACCTCTTCGAGCCGTTCGTATCCGCGATCGATATACTCTAGGCCGATTATCTCGGTCTCGCCTTGCGCGGCAAGTCCGGCAACCACCAAGGCGGCGCCCGCTCGGATATCGGGTGCCTCTACGGGTGCTCCCGAGAGTGAATCGACCCCTTTCACGACCGCAGTATTCGATTCCATCGAGACTCGAACGTCGGCGCCCATCCGAGCCAATTCGTTGACGTACGAGAAGCGGGCGTTAAAGATCGACTCTTCAACGACGCTGGTCCCCGGTGCGGTGCTCAGAAAAGAGACCATCTGGGGCTGCAGATCGGTCGGAAATCCGGGGTGGGGCGCGGTGAGAATATCGGTGCCGCCGGTAACGCTGCCGGCTTGCACCCGGATCCAATCGGCGCCGCTGGTGGCGCTCACACCACATTCCTGCAATTTCAAAATCATCGCGCTCAGATCGTTCGGACGGCACTCCCGCACCGTGACGTCACCGCGGGTGATCGCCCCGCAAATCAGCAACGTGCCCGTCACGATTCGGTCGGGTATGATCGTGTATTCGACCCCGTACAGCTCTTGAACGCCCTCAATAACGATCGTGTCGGTACCGGCACCTTGCACCTTGGCGCCCATGGCAATCAGGAAATTCGCAAGATCGACAACTTCGGGCTCCATCGCGACATTACGAATTGTGGTCGTACCCTCCGAGAGCACCGCGGCCAGGATTGCGTTCTTGGTTGCGCCGACGCTCGGCATACGGAACTCGATCGGCGCGCCCTGCAAGCGGCGCTTCTTAGCGGTTGCAATCAGATATCCGTGAGCATTCTTTACGTCGGCACCGAGCGCGGTGAACGCTTGCTCGTGCATGTCGGTCGCGCGAGTGCCGAGCACGCAGCCGCCCGGCAGCGGAACCTCGGCACGGCCGAATCGGCCAAGCAGCGGACCGGCTAGATCAAATGACGCCGCCAGTTTACGCACCAACGTGTAAGGGGCGCGGTGCGAGGCAACATTGCCCGAATCGATCGTCACCGTGCCGTTACCTTCGTGGCGCAGACGTGCGCCCAGCGCCTCAAGCAGCGACCACATCACCGAGACGTCCGTAATCCGCGGCACTCGATGAAGGGTGACGGTGCCCTTAGCGAGCAGAGCCGCAGCCATAATCGGAAGTGCCGCATTCTTCGCGCCATGGGTAAGCACCGAACCTTCGAGGCGGGCGCCCCCGCGCACTCGCAGTGTCGTATCCAGGCGATCGAGCATGTTCATCTCATGCCCAGTTCGCCGGAATCCTAATGGTGTCCGGTAAGCCGCAGCTGGGCGTTTGCGAAATCGATAACCGCTTGTTCGCGCTCGAACGCGGCCGGCTCGCCGGCGGCCTTCTGCCGCTCGGTTGCGGCCGCCAGTTCGCTGCGGCAAGCCGCGACATCGACGTCTTCGAAACGCAGCACCTTATCGACCAAAACGGTTACGCCGTCCGGCAACGCCTGCATGAAACCTTCGGCAGTCGCCAACTCCAGACGCTCGGTCTTGCCGTTCGCAACCACGTTCGCGCGCAGCACGCCTGGCTTGAGTGCGGTAAGGAAAGGCGCGTGCTGCGGCAAAATGCCTTCTTCGCCTTCAATCCCGACCGCAATCACCAGCTCGGCCTCTCCCTCGAAGACGACCTGAGTCGGCGTTATCAGTTTGAACGCAAGCGTTGTCGCCACTTAAATCGCAGCGCCGAGCTTTTCGGCGTTCTCTTTGACTTCTTCGATCGAACCGGCGTAGAAGAATGCCTGCTCCGGAAGTGTGTCTACTTTACCGTCGAGCACTTCCTTGAACGATGCAATCGTGTCGGAGAGTTTGACGTATTTACCCGAGCGTCCGGTGAACTGTTCGGCAACAAAAAACGGCTGCGAGAACAAGCGCTGAATCCGGCGCGCGCGTCCAACCACAACCTTGTCGTCGTCCGAGAGTTCTTCGACTCCCAGAATTGCGATGATATCTTGCAGGTCTTTGTAGCGCTGCAGCGTCTCCTGTACTCCGCGCGCAACCGCATAGTGCTCGTCGCCGATGATCTGAGGATCGAGGATTCGCGAACTCGACGCTAGCGGATCGACCGCCGGATAGATGCCCAGTTCCGAGATCGGACGTGAAAGTGCGGTCGTCGCATCGAGATGACCGAAGGTTGTCGCCACGGCCGGATCGGTATAATCGTCGGCCGGCACATAGACCGCCTGCACCGAGGTGATCGAACCTTTGCGCGTCGAGGTAATGCGTTCTTCCAACCGGCCCATGTCGGTGGCCAGAGTCGGCTGATAACCAACCGCCGACGGCATGCGGCCCATCAGCGCCGATACTTCCGAACCGGCCTGCAGATAGCGGAAGATGTTGTCGATAAACAGCAGCACATCGGCGCCGAGTTCGTCGCGGAAGTATTCGGCCATGGTGACTCCGGTTTGCGCGACGCGGAAACGCACGCCCGGCGGTTCGTCCATCTGACCGAAGACTAAGGTGGTCTGCGCGAGCACGCCCGATTCTTTCATCTCAAGCCACAGATCGTTGCCTTCACGGGTGCGCTCCCCGACTCCGGTGAAGACCGAAAAGCCTTTGTGGACCTGAGCGATGTTGCGAATCAACTCCTGAATCAGCACCGTCTTGCCGACGCCGGCACCGCCGAACAATCCAACTTTACCACCACGTGTGTACGGGGCCATCAAGTCGATAACTTTGATTCCGGTCTCAAAAATTTTAGG
>JBDTCU010000054.1:0-2825 GCA_039923415.1 Vulcanimicrobiaceae bacterium | reverse complement strand
TGGTTGCAATCGTCCAGCCGCCGCCGGTTCCGGTTGAAAGAATGTCTTCGCAGAGACCTGCAATTAAGCCGTAGAGGGCCGCTCTGCGCATATCGGAAGTAGTTGCGTACCACACGACCACGATGAGCAC
Source organism: Vulcanimicrobiaceae bacterium (assembly GCA_039923415.1). Taxonomy (GTDB): domain Bacteria; phylum Vulcanimicrobiota; class Vulcanimicrobiia; order Vulcanimicrobiales; family Vulcanimicrobiaceae; genus JALYVT01. The sequence goes on along the minus strand of JBDTCU010000054.1, from coordinate 2,695 downwards.
CGGGCTAACCTCGGCGTCGCGTAGGGTAAGAAAGTGAAGGACCGAGATTTGAGCGAGCAGGGCAACAAGGAGGTACACACCAGCCACCCACCACCGCGGACCGACAAACGGAGCGTCTTGCGGTTTACTTCGCGACGACAACAACGCGGTCGAGACTGCCGAAGTCGACGGCCGGTTTCACGATCGCCGTTTGGTAGAGGCTCGAATCGCTCTTCTCGATTGTAACGATCGTGCCGATAAGCGCCCCGGAGTGAAAGGACCGAGCCTCGCCGGTAACGACCTTATCGCCGATTTTCAGGGCTGCATCCTGCGAAACATACTCCAGCCGCACGCTTGAAAGGTTGCCCTTAGCAATGCCCCACCAGCGACCGCGCTGCACGATTGCCGGAACGCTGCTGGTATAATCGGTAATCAGCATGATTTTGCTGGTAAGCGGTCCGGCTTCGGCCACCCGGCCGACCACGCCGGCAGCGGCAAGCACCCCGTCATCGCGAGCGATTTTGGCCTGCGCGCCACGATCGATCGTGACCGAACGCGAATCGTTTTCGGGCGGAAAGCCGATGACCCGAGCCTCGAGGGCGGTTGGATACTCTTCGAGGCGCGGCTTGATCGCAAGTTGCGCGGAATAGGCGGTTACCAGTTCGTGCAAGCGAGCATTCTCTTGGGCGAGCTGCTCGTTCTGACTTGCAAGCTGGCCGTTTGTGCGACCAAGCTGGGGAATATTGACGACGCTGCCGACCCCCGTTCGCACACCGATAGTAACCGTTCCGGTGATCAGCTCGAATCCGGCGGCAAGCGAGGTGCCGGCAGCCGAAAGAAAGCTCGGATTGCCGGAACGGGCAGCGCTTCCTTGGATAAGGGCGACAAGCGCCGCCACGATAATCAAGCTGATTACCGCAAAAAGTCGACGCTCGTCACGATAGGTAAAAATAGTCCAACCCCGGCTCTAGTAGTGCTTTAGGTATTTTTCGGCATAACGAGCGAAAACCCCAGGCCGCGGAGCGATCGCACGAAACGTCCGAGCGGAAAACCCATGACGGTATAAAAGTCACCGTCGATCCGCTCGACCAAACCGGCGCCAATGCCTTGAATTCCGTACCCGCCGGCCTTATCCATCGGCTCGCCGCTCTGCGCGTACGTTTGGATTTCATCCTCGTCCAATTCGAAAAACCGCACGGTTGTCGATTCACAGGCTTCGAAGATCGGATGGGGACGTACGGAGATTGCAAATGCGGTATGCACGATATGATCGCGGCCGGACAATTCGCGCAGCATCCGAACCGCATCATCGGGATCGCGCGGCTTGCCGTAAGCGATGCCATCGACATCGACGATGGTATCGGCCGCCACTACCAGATCCTCACCGTTCTGGGTTGCGAGCACGTCGAGCAGTTTCTCACGCGCGTGTATCTGCGCGAGTTCGCGCGGAGATTTCAGCGGGTTGGCCGGTTCGGCATACGCGCTCGGTGCGACCCGAACCTCAAGTCCAAGCGAGCGCAGAAGTTCGAGTCGCCGTGGCGACGCGCTCGCGAGAATCACACGAGCGAGACGGTTCACTGGTAGCGCTTGCCGTTGAACTCAATGTAGCCGCCGGCGTGGCGGCCGCGCGGATCTCGATGCGTCCAATGAATCACTCCGCCGCGCGGATAGTATTCGTACTCGCCCTTCACGATGAGTGTATCGCCCTCGGTCAGCGGAATGTTGCCGGCGAAACTGACGTTATCCTCGACCTTAACCGTGAATAGGCTGTTATTGCAGTTGGGAAGCTTCATGATGAAACCCTCGTGTGCGCCGCTCGGGCCATTTCGCAAGCCGAGCACTCGCGCGACCTGACCGGTCGCCGTCACTTCAACGCGCGATGCTTCGTTCAGATACGCTTGACACGGATTGCCGTTGATCGGTGTAGCCTGCGAACAGCCAACTATCCCCATCGCGCACCCGAACAGAAGCCGTTTGCCGATCACTGGCCGCGGCCTTCGTACAGATGATGCTCGGTAATGTAGCGCCAAGCCGGTTCCGGAACTAAGTATCGCACGCTTTTTTGGTCGGCCAGTAATTTGCGAATCAAGGTCGCGGATTCGGGCGTTTCCGGCAAGTTCAGCGTGCGAACGCGATCCCGCAGGTGCTTCGGAATCGCCGCAACCGCGCGGGTCAGCGCATCGGCACTCACCCCGGCGCGCGGTGCGATCACCAAGTATTCGAGCGCTTCAAGCACCTCCTCCAGCCGGATCCACTGATTCGAGGCCAGCGAATCCGCGCCGATGATAAACGTTAGTCCGGCATCCGGATATCTCTGTTGCAGACGGGGCAGCAAATCGGCGGTGTAGCCGCTGGCATCGTCGTGCAGGTCGCTTTCGTCCAATCCAAATGCCGGGTTGCTCGCAATCGAGGTTGCGATCATCGAGCAGCGATCGCGAGCGGTCGCGGTCGCGCCATCACGATAGTGGGTTCGGTTGGTCGGAACGAAGATGATCTTATCGAGCCCTTCGAGCGTACGTGCCGCCTCTGCGATAAACAGATGCGCATTGTGGATTGGGTCGAAGGTGCCGCCGAAAATGCCGAGCTTCATGAGTTAGGAATACGTAAATTCAAACTCGCCGATGCGTACGGTGTCGCCGTCGACCGCACCCAACTCGCGCAATTTTTTGTCGACACCCATCTTCGCGAGAATCTGCTCGAAACGCCCTAACCCCTC
>JBDTCU010000053.1:0-6751 GCA_039923415.1 Vulcanimicrobiaceae bacterium | reverse complement strand
TTCTTGATGAGGCAGCGCGCATTCGCCGCGCTTGCGGCGCTTCTTCTGTTTTCGGGGTGCGGTGCGCGCAATGCCGAGACTCGCGATCCCAACATCGTGATCTGCGCTTGGATCAGCGCACCTGAGAGTTTCAATCCGTTTACGACGGTAAGCGCCGCGGCTACGATGATCCAGGATCTCATCTACACCAAGATCGTCGATCTCGGCCCTGACTTGCGGCCTCGCTGGTCGACCAGCTTCGCGTCGAAGATCGCGATCACGAATGGCGGCCGTACGTACACCCTGCACCTGCACAGCGGCGGTCGCTGGGCCGATGGCGCGCCGATCACGGCCGACGATCTCGTTTTCTCCCTCAAACTGGCGTCCAACACCCACCTGCTGGCAGGGAACTCCGGCGATTTCGCACTGCTGGATGAGCGATCGGTACGCAGGGTCGATCGCAACACCGTTGTGTTTACGCTGAGTAGTCCATCGCCGCCGTTTCTAGAAAATGCACTGAGTGAAACGTTTATCGTCCCCGAACACCTCTTTGGACACTACCCGCCACAGTCGCAAGCCGAGGCAACCTTCATCAACAGCAATCAGGTGTTGGCTCACCACCCGTTCGCGAGCGGGGCGTTCACTATTAAGCGGGTGGTTCCCGATTCATACCTCATCATCGAACCCAATCCGGGATATTGGGGTCCGAAACCGTTTTTGAACGAGATCGCGTTTCGGGTCTATCCGCAGCAAGATTCGCTCTACGCCGCAGTTGACGCCGGCGAGGTCGACGTCACCGACATCGCTCCAAATCTCTGGCGCGTGCACACACGGTTGCGCGGCAATCATCGAGCGGTTACTTGGCCCTGGAACGTGGCGTTCGTCCTGCTGCCGAACTTTCGTTCGCGTAGTGCACCGTTTTTGCGCGAGCGCGCAGTCCGGCAAGCGATGCTCTACGCAATCAACCGGCCGTTCATCATTAAAGGTATCATGAGCGGCGAAGCCGATCGGCTGAACGGGCCGATCCCTTCATTTTCGCCGTATTACAATCGCTACGTGCCCAAGTACCCGTTCGATCCCGCGCGGGCGCGCGCGCTGCTCGACGAAGCCGGTTGGAAGCTTCAAGGCGGTGTACGCAGCAAGAACGGCGCTGCGCTTCGCTTTACGCTCAAGACCGGCGGGGCCACCGATGCGGTCGCGAGCAATATCGCCGAACTCGTTCAGGCCAATTTGCGAGGGGTCGGAATCGATTGCCGGCTCGATAACGAAGAACTGCAGACGTTCTTCGACGACATCCACCATAGCAAGTTCGAAGTCGCTCTGCGCGGCACGATTCTTCAGGCCTATCCCGATGATTACAAAGATTACTATTCAACCCAAACGGTCGCGCGCGGCGGATACAATCTCGGGTTCTACGATAACGCGCAAGTAGACAAGGCGATCGATTCTGCGCGCGTCGCGCAGAGTAAGCAGCAAGCGCGCGCCGATCTGAACCGCTACCAAAAACTCGCCGCGACCGAACTGCCGGCGCTCTATCTCTACTCGAATCGGCTGGGGGCGATCGTTCCAAGCTGGATGACCGGGTTCGATTTGACGCCGCTTGCGCCGGCCGCGTTGCCGATGGGGCTGCAGTTCTGGCGCCGACGCATCTGAACCGGCGCTCCCGGCGTTCCATAGGATATGAGTCAATCACAAACGGCGACCTTTGCAGCCGGCTGCTTCTGGGGAGTCGAGGCCGCATTTCGCCAGGTCCCTGGGGTATTGGAAGCTTACTCCGGGTATATCGGCGGCGCACTGCCCAACCCAAGCTATCGCGAGGTCTGCTCCGGCAATACCGGACACGCCGAAGCCGTCGAGGTGACCTTCGATCCAAGTCAGGTCAGTTACGAGAACCTACTGAATCTCTTTTGGAAGATCCACGACCCGACCACCCGCAATCGGCAAGGCCCGGATGTCGGCAGTCAGTATCGCTCCGCAATCTTTTATTACACGCCCGAGCAGGAGAGCGCCGCGCGTACTTCGCTGGCGGACGCCCAGAAATCGCTCTCGCGTCCGATCGCGACCGAGATCAGCGCGGCTCCGACATTCTATCGAGCCGAAGAGTATCACCAGCGCTACGCCGAGCGCAACGGAGGTGCGGCGTGTCACATCGCGCGCTAACCCGCCGAGCGCTCCTCGGCAGCGGCATCGCGGCACTCGGACTCTTTGCGGTCAGGGGCGTCGCCTCATTAGCCGCGTCACCTCCCGCTGCCGGTAATTTTGAGGTAACTCACACCCCGGGGCAGTGGCAAGCCCAGCTCGGCGATGCCCGTTATCAGATCCTGCGCCAGGGCGGAACCGAACCGGCTTGGAGCAGCCCGCTCGAATACGAACACGGACTCGGCACCTACGCCTGCGCCGGCTGCAGCCTTCCGCTCTTCTCTTCCAAGACAAAGTTTGAGAGCGGAACCGGCTGGCCGAGCTTCTATCGCCCGCTCCCGAATGCGGTTGCCACCTCCGCCGATAGCTCGCTGGCGGAGATGCGAACCGAAGTGCACTGCCGGCGCTGCGGGGGTCACCTCGGCCACGTCTTTCCGGACGGGCCGCCCCCGACCGGCCTACGCTACTGCATGGATGGGCTAGCCCTGCGCTTTCAAAGGAAACCCGCGTAAAACGCCGATATCACAGTATGTCCTCAATGATGGCTCCGAAGCGGGGCCTCTCGGTTCGTGGGCTTCTTGCGACGTTGCTCGTCATCGTGCTCGGAACGGTGTTGGCAGCGACCTTACTCGAGCGAGCTATTTCGTTCGATCAAGATCGCATTAGCGCAGTGTATGCACACCGGCTGCAGGTCTTGCAGACCGTTCCGAAGGGAACGCGTTCTATTGAACTTCAAAAGGTCCAACGTCAGATTCTCAGCCTGAACCAAACGCTCCGCCGCACAATCTCGATTGCGATTGTCGGAATGGCGTTCTTTATCGTTTTCATTACAACCTTGGCGGCATATTACGAAACCCTGCGCTTGCAGCGCATGCGCGAATTCGCAGATGCACTTCAACGGCGAAATCAAGAAATTTCGGGACTGAATGCTTTTAGATCCGACCTGATCGCGCTTCTCGCTCACGATATTAAAGGGCCGCTCACGAACGTCATCGGTTTTGCGGAGCTTGCCGATCTTGACGAAACCACGCGCGAGGAGCGCTCGGAGTATTTAAAAACGATCGTCGATACGTCGAAACGCCTGGCCGCGCTTGCCAGCGACACGCTTGCGATGTCCGACCTTGAACGAAATGGGATCGAGATAAACGAACACCCGGTTGACTTGATCTCAATGATTCGCGAAGTTTCTTCGGGGTTTGCAAGCGAACGCGGCGTCGTTATCTTAGCTCGCAGCCGCCGGGTCGAAACCGTCGGCGATCAACCCAGACTCTACCAAGTCTTCGAGAATTTGATCGGCAACGCGATCAAATACTCGCGCACCGCCGCACCGGTTGAAGTGACCCTCGAGCAGAACGCCGACAGCGCGATCATCGCGATCAAAGACAGGGGGATCGGCGTACCGGCCGACGAGATCCCACTGCTCTTTCAGCGCTTCATGCGCGGCTCAAACGCGCGCCGGCTGGGCATCGAAGGTACCGGCCTCGGACTCTTCTTAGTGCGCTATATCGTCGAGCAGCACGGAGGAACCGTCGAAGTCGAGAGCTCCTCGGAGGCCGGCAGCACCTTCACCGTCACCCTGCCGCTGCGCCGGATTGCGCCTCTGGGCTCAGCCGCCGTCGCCAACATCAGCACCCAGGCTCCAAGCTCGGTTCCTTTCCAAGCAGCAAACTAGTCCTTTAGTCCACGCCGGCTGGCCAAAAACGCTCAACGTTAAGGGCGAGTGCGTCCTGTGCTTCCGCCGCTCAGCATTCTACACTCAATGAAGGTGCGCTCCCCGCGTCGCGTAATCGCAGCACGCGTCCCTACTGCTTTGGAGGTCGTTCATTGAGCCCTCAGACCGTCGTTAAAGAACCATACTTCGTTCATGAATCCTCATATGTCGACGAGCCGGCCTCGATCGGCGAGGGTACGAGCATTTGGCATTTTTCGCACGTTATGCCGCACGCAATCATCGGGCGGGGTTGCTCGATCGGTCAAAACGTTTTGATCTCCTCCCGCGTACGCATTGGAAACAATGTTAAAATTCAAAATAATGTCTCGGTCTACGAAGGCGTACAGCTTGAGGACGACGTGTTTTGCGGCCCGAGCATGGTCTTCACCAATGTCGCCACACCGCGGTCTGGCACCCCACGCAATACCTCGGATGACTACCTTCCGACGCTTGTAAAACGCGGGGCATCGATCGGCGCAAATGCGACGATAGTCTGCGGCAATACGATCGGCGAATTTGCTTTCATCGGAGCCGGATCGGTGGTAACCAAGGACGTTCCGGCCTACGCGCTAGTGTACGGAAATCCAGCGCGGATCGCGGGATATGCTTGTGAATGCGGTCTGCGACTTCACTTTGACGACGCTCGAGCCCACTGCGAATGCGGACGGACCTTTAACAAATTGAGTGACACGGTGGTGTGCGAATCGTGATTCCGATTCTCGACCTTACTGAGCAGTACCAAACCCTCAAAACTGAGATCGATCGCGCCGTTCTGGAGGTTTTCCAAACGGCCCACTTCATCAATGGTCCCAACGTTAAAGCATTTGAGCTGGAGATTGCGAAATACCTCGGTGTAGCGCACGCGGTCGGACTCAATTCCGGTACGGACGCCTTGCATCTGGCACTGCGCGCACTGGATATCGGGCCTGGCGATGAAGTCATCACGACGCCCTTCAGCTTTGTGGCGACGACCGAAGCGATTGGAATCGTCGGAGCGACACCGGTTTTCGTCGACATCGACCCGCAGACGTACAATATCGACCCGGCTCAAATCGAGGCCGCGATCACGCCGCGCACCAAGGCAATTTTGCCGGTCCATCTCTACGGCGCCCCTGCACCCATGGAACAGATCATGGCGATTGCGAGCCGGCATAAGCTAGCAGTGGTCGAAGACTGCGCCCAAGCGATCGGCGCGCGGATTAACGGCAAAACGGTCGGGACGTTCGGTGAGTTCGGCTGCTTCAGTTTCTTTCCGTCCAAGAACCTGGGTGCCTATGGCGACGGCGGGATGCTGACCACGAACCAGCCGGAACTGGCCGCGCGCGCAATAAGCCTTCGAGGGCACGGCGGTCGAGTCAAATACTTTCATGAAGAGTTGGGCGTCAACAGCCGGCTCGATGAGGTCCAGGCGGCGATCCTTCGCGTAAAACTGCCGTATCTTGAAGACTGGATTGAGGCGCGACTGCGGCATGCGCGCGAGTATAGCCGTCGATTAGCCGAGACCTACCAGGTCCCGCAGGACCGTCTCGATGAGCGCCACGTGTTCCATCAGTACACGCTTCGCGTTTCGGAGCGAGATGCTGCCCAAGAGTCTCTCCGGCAGGCCGGAATTCAAACAATGGTCTACTATCCGATGCCCCTGCATCTGCAGAAGGTACACGCGAATCTCGGCTATCTCCCGGGCAGTCTGCCCCATGCCGAGCAGGCAGCGCGTGAAGTGCTCTCTCTCCCGATGTTCCCTGAACTCTCAGCGGACGCTCAACGTCAAGTTATCACGGCGTTCGAGCGGTTACCTGACCTCGTGACTCAGTGATGCGAGTCGTCAGCATCGTAGGCGCAAGGTCGCAGTTCTTGAAGGCTGCGGTGCTTGGAGCGGAGTTGACTCGGCAAGGAATCCCGCAGATTGTCGTTCACACCGGTTCGCGGTACGCAGACAGTCCATCCGATCTCGAACCAGATTACAACCTAGAGGTCGCCGGCGGTGATCACGGCCGGCAAACGGCTGAGATGCTCGCACTCTTAGAGCCGATCCTGCGTAAGCTCCGACCCGATTTCGCGGTGGTGTACGACGGCACCAATAGTGCCCTGGCAGGCGCCCTGACGGCTGCAAAATTGGGCATTCCAATCGCACATGTCGAGGCCGGCCTGCGCTCGCTCGATCGATCGATCCCTGAAGAGATCAATCGAATCGTCACCGACCATCTCTGTAGTGTCCTGCTCGTTCCCGACGAGCGAGCTCTTCTGCAGCTGAAGCGCGAAGGGATCGAAAGCGGAGCCTTTATCGTTGGCGATCTTTTGGTCGATTTTGCGGTGAATGTGGCGGCCGGACTACCGCCGCGCCCTCCCATTCTCGACCGGTTCGAGCTCGTTTCAGGCGCTTATGCGGTTGCAACCATTCAGGCTCCGGCCAACACCGCCGACAGAAACGCTCTTGCCGGCATCATCGCCGGCTTGCGCGGCCTGCCGCTGCCCGTGATTTTGCCGACTGACATTTTCGGTGCGGGGGCACGAGATAACATCATTCGCTGCAATCCGGTATCGCCGGTTGAGATGATTGGCCTTCTCTCGCACGCGCGAGTGGTCTTGACCGACTCTGGCTTCGAACAGAAACAGGCGCGCGCTTTAGGTGTCCCGTGTGTCACTCTGCGCAGTGAGACGGAATGCATAGAAACGCTCGAGGACGGATGGAACGTACTGGTCGCAACCAACCCTCGCGACATCATCGCCCAAGCGCTCCGACCATTACCGTCGGCGCCCGCAGAACGTCAATGCGACAACCTCTGTGCCCCGCTCATTGTGAAGGCGCTTCATTCGCGCAGCGAGATCGCGTACGCCGTCTGAGCGCGACCTAGACTGCCCTACGCGAGTCGGCTTCGATCTCTGCACCCCATTGCTTCAGCTTGCCGGATGAAACTTCTGCGT
>JBDTCU010000052.1:0-6904 GCA_039923415.1 Vulcanimicrobiaceae bacterium | reverse complement strand
AGAGCGCAGTCTGGCGCGCGGTCGGCACGGCTTTCATGATCGCTTCGAGTTCGTCGGCGAACCCCATATCGAGCATTTCATCGGCTTCATCGAGAACTAGAAACTCGACGCTCGCAAGATCGAGGGTTCCGCGACCGATATGATCGAGTGCCCGGCCCGGAGTGGCGACGACGACGTCGACCCCGCGCCGCAACGCACGCAGCTGCTGCGCAAGTGAGGAGCCGCCGTAGATCGGAAGTACGCTGATTTCCAGCAACCGGCCGTATTTATGGACGGCCTCGGCGACCTGCATCGCAAGTTCGCGCGTCGGTACCAGAATGAGCCCCCGGACCTTGCGCAGCTCGCCGGTTGCCGCACCAATTCGATGCAGCATCGGAAGTGCGAACGCGGCGGTTTTGCCGGTCCCGGTAGCGGCTTGGCCGAGAACGTCGCGCTGCTCCAGCAGAGGCGGGATCGCCTCGCGCTGAATCGCCGTCGGCTCTTCGTAACCAAGCGACGTCGCTGCGCTGACAAGCGCCGTATTCAGCCCCAGCGCGATAAAATTGTCGCTCATAACTCTCTTTCGTATTCTCCATAACGCCGTTATCGCCGTTTCCGTCGGTGAAGTAGTTGCGGCCGGAAATGGAAATCCGTATGCTACGTAGATGATTAGCTTGCTCGAGAAGGTCCTCCCGTGAGTCAGAATGTTTATACGATGCATCGCGTCGGCAAGATGGTGCCGCCCAAACGCCAGATTCTCAAAGATCTCTCGCTCGGTTTTTTGCCGGGGGCAAAAATCGGCATTCTGGGACTCAACGGTTCGGGAAAATCCACGATTCTTCGGATCATGGCCGGCATCGATACCGATATCGACGGCGAGGCCAAGCCGATGCCGAATCTTACTATTGGTTTTCTTGAGCAAGAACCAAAGCTGGATCCCGACAAAACCGTTCGCGAGGTTGTGGAAGAAGCGATCAGCAAGTTGCTTGCGGTACGAAAACGGCTGGACGAAGTGTATGCGGCGTACGGCGAACCGGATGCCGATGTGGATGCAATCGCGACCGAGCAAGCCAAACTCGAAGCGATCTTATTCGCGCAAGGCAGTGACGACGTCGAGCAGCAGCTCGAGATCGCGGCCGACGCTCTGCGACTTCCGCCCTGGGATGCCAAGATCGGCCCACTCTCGGGCGGTGAGAAGCGCCGGGTCGCACTCTGCCGCCTGCTCCTTTCAAAACCCGATATGCTGCTGCTGGACGAGCCGACCAATCATCTCGATGCTGAAAGCGTCGAGTGGCTCGAACAATTTTTACTGCGCTTCCCGGGAACCGTCGTAGCGGTAACTCACGATCGTTACTTCCTCGATAACGCGGCCGAGTGGATTCTGGAACTCGATCGTGGCCGAGGTATTCCGTGGAAGGGCAACTACAGCTCGTGGCTGGATCAAAAGCAGGCACGTCTTGCGCAGGAAGAAGCCACCGAATCCGCCCGCCAAAGAGCGCTAAAGCGAGAACTCGAGTGGGTTCGGACCGGCACAAAAGGGCGCCAGTCAAAAAACAAAAGCCGGATAGCGCGTTTCGAAGAGCTATCGAGTTACGAGTATCAGCGTCGGAATGAAACTCAAGAGATATTCATTCCGGTCGCGGAGCGCTTGGGCGAGCAAGTCATCGAGTTTTCGGGAGTACGAAAGGCGTACGGCGACCGGCTGCTCATGGATGACGTGAATTTCGTAGTCCCGGCCGGCGCTATCGTCGGCATTATCGGGCCTAACGGTGCCGGAAAGTCAACCTTGTTCCGCATGATGGCGGGCAAAGAACAGCCGGATGCCGGAACGATTACCGTGGGACCAAGCGTGAAACTTGCGGTCGTCGATCAAACGCGCGAATCGCTCGATAATACCAAAACGGTTTTCGACGACATCAGCGGCGGTCTCGACCTTCTGATGGTTGGCAAGTTTGAAATGCCGGCGCGTGCGTATTTGGGTCGCTTCAATTTCAAAGGCGCGGATCAGCAGAAACTGGTCGGCACGCTATCGGGCGGCGAGCGCGGCCGTTTACATCTGGCCAAGACGCTTTTGGACGGCGCGAACGTTCTGCTGCTCGACGAGCCCTCCAACGACCTTGATGTCGAAACACTGCGCGCACTGGAAGACGCGCTTAGCGAATTCGCCGGAACCGTTCTGGTCGTGAGCCACGATCGCTGGTTTTTGGATCGGATCGCGACCCACATCATCGCCTTCGAAGGCGATTCCAGCGTATTCTTCTTCGAGGGGAATTATCAGGAATACGAAGCTAACAAAAAAAGCCGGCTCGGCGAAGAAGCTGCGCGGCCTCATCGGATCCGCTACCGGCCGCTCACAATCTCCTGATCTTCACTACGCACGCCAGCGCATCCGATTTAGCGGCCCGCAGATGAAAGAACGTGCCGTCGACGCGAACGGTGTCGCCGGCCGCCAGCGTTATCGGGACGCCTTCGCGCTCGAGCGCAAGATCGCCGGCTAGCGCATAGACAAAGCAGATATCTGCAGCGTTCACCGATATGCCGGCGGGCGTAAGCGAATGGGTGTCGACACCGTGCGAGCACACTTCGCGGCGCGTCATCATGTTCAGGTCGGTGACAGGACCATCGATCAAACGGCTCATGGTTTTGGATTCACCACGAAATGAAAACGGGACGCCGAGTCGATCTAAAGTGATGTCCTGCGCATCATCCAAACTCAAGATGACGCCGTTGCCGCGTGTCGGCAGAATCGTGCGGTCGTAGCCCGCGAACTCTGAAAATGGTCCATCGCGCTCGATCTGCGCAATCGAGAGTCGCCAGATTGGCGGCCCATCCTCCGAACTTGCTGCGATCTCAAGCGTGGTACCGCCACCGTTTTTCCAAAGCATCCGCCGGTAGCCGGCTGCGGGAAGGATCGTCATGTTAGTCAGCTAACGCGCACGATCAATTTGCCGAAATTCTCGCCGCGCAGCATACCGATCAAACCTTGCGGCGCTTTGTCCAGACCATCGAGCACATCTTCCTTGTAGTGCAGCTTTCCGTCACGCATCCAGCCTGCGACGTCGCGAGCAAAAGCTGCGCTGTGCGCGCTGTGATCCGAAACTAGGAAGCCTTCGATTTTTGCTCGATTCGTCAATAGCGGCCCCAGATACGGGCCGGCCGGTAGCGCGGTCGCATTGTAGTGTTCGATCAGGCCAACCAGCGGAATCCGCGCTCCAACATTGATCAGTCCGAGCACGGCAGTTAGAATCGTGCCGGCGGTGTTATCGAAGTATACATCGATGCCGTTGGGGCAGACCTGCGCTAGCGCTTTCGGCAGATCAGCTTTACGACGGTTGATGCACTGATCGAAACCCAGCACATCGGTAACGTAGGTACATTTCTCGTCGCTGCCGGCAATTCCAACGACTCGACAACCTTTGATCTTGGCGATTTGTCCGGCAACCGATCCGACCGCCCCGGATGCTGCCGAAACGACAACTGTTTCTCCAGGCTTTGGCCGGCCGATGTCGAGCAAGGCGCAGTACGCGGTTTTCCCCGGCGTGCCGAGGATTCCGAGTGCATACGAAACCGGCGCAATCTCCGCGTCAAGTTTTCGCAGCGTTTTACCCGGTGCAACCGCGTGGGTCTGCCAGCCGTTGGCGCTAAGCACGATCTCGCCGGTCCGATACGTTGGATCGGCCGACTCAAGGACCTCGCTAACCGTTTGCCCGACCATCACTCCGCCCAGTGCAACCGGTTCCGCATACGATTTCGTCGCGCTCATTCGCCCGCGCATGTACGGGTCGAGTGAGAGGAATTTGGTCGCAAGCAAGACCTCACCCGCGGCCGGCTTTGGAATCGCAGTCGATACGGTGCGAAAATCGTTCAAGGTGGGTTCGCCGATTGGGCGCGAGGCGAGGACGATCTGAGTATTCATCACCGGCCAAAACCCGGCGGCCTCCCCAAACGTTTCCGTCGGCTCCCCAGAGCCGGAATCGAGCGACCGAACGGCGTAGAGCCTGGTATGGAACAAACCTTCGTTCATTTAGCCCAGTCCGCAGCCTGGTTCTTCCTCATCATCATCATCTTCGCGGTTATCGGCGTAATCGCAGTTGTTCGCTGGATCGTGGCACTCATCACCGGCACGGAACACGCGGTCGAAACCGGCGTTCGGAACGTCGAGGGACGCATCAACCATCGCGATCAGTGATTGGGGTAGACGCGGCGGCGCATTAAAAAAGATAGGTGCTGAGTTCGCCGATTTTGGTAAAACCTACTCGATCGTATAGTCGCAAAGCCGGTGTGTTGAAATCGTTTACGTACAGCGAGATCGTCGGCGTTTGGGTTAGAAGCCGGCTGCATACCCCTGCGAGTGCCGCGCTTGCCAGCCCCCGACCGCGCCATTTCGGCGGTGTCCAAATACCCTGAAGCTGCAGCGTCGCATCGGTCTGCGCGCCGATGTGGCAATAGAAGAAGCGGTTGCCGTCACGTTCACCCAGCCACCAGAGGCGGCGTTCGATCATTCGCCGGACGTTGGCGGTGTACTCAGGAGTGAACTGCCGCGGATCGTATTCAAGCTCGCCGGCGATCATTTGCGCGGAGTTCGCGGCGATCTCGTCGACCTCGCTGAGTTGCGCGCAGCGTACTCCCACATCGCTCTGGTCGCCGCGCAAGTTCCCTCGATCGACGGTGAGCAGTGGTTGGATATCGCGAATGACGCGCGGCCGGACGTGCCAGGCTCTAACCGCTTCCCAATATGACCGCGCCGTCGCGCGCGACGCCACGATCATCCGCTCGCCGCGATATCCTTGGGCGAGGTGCGCAAACGAGGCGACGGCTTCGGTATCGCTCTTGGCGGCGAGCACCACCTGCGGACCGAAATAGGCAACCCCTACAACGCAGGCATCTTGGCTGCACACGAAGATCGCCAATCGGGTTGCGGGCGATCGATCGCGTTGAATCAGCCAGATCAGAAAGGCGTTGTTAATCGGATACTGGGACAGGAATGCAAGCGCGGCAGCTTCATTTTCGCGCGTCAGGCGAATGACGCCTAACCGCGACATTAGCCGATCTTAGCGATGAAGGTTGGTTTGGTCGTTGGTGCTTTGCTGCCGCCGTCCGGTTCGACGCTGATCGCGACCGCATCGACACTGCCGTGTTGCGGAACCGACACGACCGCGAGTCCGTCTCGATCGGGCGCGAACGTGATGCTCGGGGTCATCGCTTTTGAACCGGGCTCGTGGGTCCAGGCTTGATAGACATGACCCTTCGGCGGCGCCGGTAAGTCATGAACGGCAATGTATAACCGGTCGCCGCTTTTGATCACCTGACCGTCGGCAACCGGATACCGCCGAGCGCTCGATGACATCACATCGGCGAGCATCAACTTTTGCTCTGCAAGTGAGTGCTCCGCACTATTGGTGTGGGTTGTGAGAACCGCAACTTGCGCGCGCGAGAGTTGAAGCTGATCGCGCAGCGAAATGTTGCCGATCGTCGAGACCAGCGCAAGGGCAAAACACGCGGCTGCGACCAAATACACCGGCCAGACGAATGGGCGGCCGGCTCGCGTGACCGGCAGGTCGCGTTGACGAACCGCCTTCATTATCCGCACTTTGAGCAAATCGCTAGGCTTTGCTTCGGCAGAGAGCGCAAGCGAGTCTGCCGCCGGGGCTAGCAGCCGGTACTCTTCGCGGCACTCGGGACAGGTTTTCAAATGCGCTGCAACCGCAGCCGCATCGGCCCGCGGCAGCGCGCCAAGCGCGTAGACCGCAACGGTATCGAGCATCTCCGTGTGATCGAGCATTATACCGCCACCAAACCGTCCAACTCGCTGCGTAACCGGCGCAGCCCGGCACGGATTCGGGTTTTGACCGTACCGAGCGGTATTCCGGTGCGTCTGGCGATCTCTTCATGGGTGATGCCGTTGAAAAATCCGAGCTCGATCGGTTCACGCTGCTCGTTTGGAAGTCGCAGCAGCGCGGATCGGACCTTGTCCGCATTCAGATGAGCAAACGCCACATCTTCGATCTTCTCTTCAATCGGCATCGACTCGGGCAGTTCGACCTGTGAGTGCACTGCTCGAGTGCGCAATGCATCGAGCGAACGATTGCGGGCGACGCGAGCGATCCAAGCGGCAAAATTACCATCGAGGAAAGCGGCCGGAGAACTCCATAGTTTCATAAATACGGCTTGGGTCACGTCTTCGGCTGCGGCGGCATCGCCGAGCATTCGAAGTGCAACACCGTAGACAAGCCGATTATAGGCGTCGTAGAGCGTTTCGAATGCCGAAGCGTCGCGCGCCCGAACGCGTTCCATAAGTCGGCTTGCGTCTTCCACAACGGCTTGCTTCGCTTCATTCTTCGTATGCCCTCGGTTAGGGTAACGGCCCAGCAACCGGGCCGGATTGCTCGCCCAATCGGCCGGCGGATTGGCCGAAGGCCGAACGCGACGAATCCACTAGGGTCCTAAGCGAAAAGGTGGCCCCTGGTCATCTTCGTACGTGCCTTGCAGACTCGGCGGGTCGGGCATCGCCGGCGCATCGTCATCGACGCTCGAAAAATGCCGCAGCTGCTCGCGTGGAAGGACTTCGGCCGGCGGACACGTGACTTCGGCCGGCGGTTCGATCCGAACGGTGGTTTGGGGAATAGAGCGCACCGGCGGCAGTGTGAGCGGATTCTCCTCGGCGCGCTTACTGAGCCCGCGTATAATGTAGGCTTTCTGAAGTTTTTTGAGCCCCCGCAGCGGCACCGTCTTTATCGGAATTCCGACGAACAGTTCTTCAACGGCTTTGTACGTCGCATCCGATGCGATGATCGATGCATTCATCTCCTCGGTAAGCTCCTGAAGCCGTGCGGCAACGTGAACTTCATTGCCGACCAGGGCAAATTCGCGCCGGCGCTGGTAACCGGTGTCGCCGGCGACAATCGCTCCGGAGTTGATGCCGATC
>JBDTCU010000051.1:0-3485 GCA_039923415.1 Vulcanimicrobiaceae bacterium | reverse complement strand
GGCGAGAGCGCCGGTTGCAGTCTCCAGATGAATCCGCTGCATTGCCGCGAGAACAGGATCGGAGATTGCTCTGAGCACAAACGTGTCGCCGTCATGCGGAAAGAGGATCGTGGCGGCTGAATGTGGTTTGAGGCGTTGCGGCCGGTGCAAGGTCGCCGCATCGCGCGGCAGCAAATACTCACGAACGATTGCAGGACAATCCGCTCGCGGTGCAAGGCCGGTGGTCGCGCAGATCGAGGCCTCGATAAATCCAGCCGGGGGATCGAACGGTTCGGGTTCCCGTATTTCGTGCAGATGCAGCATGATCCGATTCCAGAGCGGCCCCGCACCGGTCACTCCCGAGACACCGCGCATCGGATTTCCGGCGAAGTTTCCAGCCCAAACGGCCACGGTATAGTCGCGCGTGAAACCGACCGTCCAGGTGTCGCGGAAATCCGACGAGGTGCCGGTTTTAACGGCCGCATCGAACGGCATCTCTAAGACCGAATGTTCGCCGAACGACTTGGCGCGAGCGTGCGGATCGGCCAGCACGTTCGTAATCCACGACCACATTTGAAGCGATCCAATCCGAGCAGATGCAACGCCAGGAACCGGAGTTACCGAGAGCGAGATCGGAGATCCGCCTCGCGCGATCGTGACGTATGCGTGCGCGAGGTCCCACAGCGAAACCTCGCCGCTGCCGAGGGTTAGTCCGAGTCCATAGTACGATGCGGGCCGCCTCAGATGACTAAAGCCGAGTTGGTGCAGACGATCTAAGAACTCCGGAACACCGACCGTTGAAAGAATTCGAATTGCCGGCACGTTGAGCGAGTTTGCCAGCGCATAGCGAGCCCGAACCGGTCCTGAAAACTCACGGTTGTAGTCGGCCGGCGC
This sequence comes from Vulcanimicrobiaceae bacterium, assembly GCA_039923415.1. Classification (GTDB taxonomy): domain Bacteria; phylum Vulcanimicrobiota; class Vulcanimicrobiia; order Vulcanimicrobiales; family Vulcanimicrobiaceae; genus JALYVT01. The sequence continues at coordinate 2,612 of JBDTCU010000051.1, read as the reverse complement.
GTAAAGCTTTCCGCCGGGAATCGCGTAGGTGGCCGGTGCGTCGAGCAAGATCGAGTTGGTTTGGATTGCATCGCGTTCGAGCGCGAGTTCATAGAGAAAGGGCTTGAGCGTCGAGCCGGGTTGACGCAGAGCCTGCACGCCGTCGTTGCGCCCCAGTGCCGCATCCGAAAAATAGTTCGGCGATCCCACATAGGCCAGCACTTCACCGCTGGTGTTGTCGATCACCAGCGCGGCGGCATCTGCAACGCTGCGCGCCGCCAGAGCGCTGACGACCTCTTCGACTTGCGTTTGCACGAAACGTTGGAGCGAGCGATCGATCGAGACGCGCAGGACGGTCGTTCGGGGTGCAATTTGCGGATAGATCCAAAACAACAGATGGGCCGCATCTTCGATTCCGCCGCCGCGTCCGCGCAGATGCAGTTCTTGCGCAAAGGCGCGATCTGCATCCGGCTGCGATATCACGCCGGTCTCGACCATCCGTCTCAAGACGTAGCGCTGCCGAGTCTTGAGCGCACGCCAATGCCGGTAGGGATCTAGCCCTTGCGGATCGTTCGGGATCGCGGCCAGCAGCGAGGCCTGTGCCAGATCCAAATCGGCTGCCGGTTCATCAAAATACACTCGGGCCGCAGCCGCGACGCCGTAGAGATTTCCGCCCATCGGCAGTCGATTGAGATAAGCCTCCAAAATCTCGGCTTTGCTGCTGCGCCATTCAAGGCGCTCGGCGTTCAGAATTTGGGCAGCTTTGCCGCGCAGCGTTGCGGGACTGGGAATCAGGATCCGCGCTACCTGCATGTCGATGGTCGAGCCGCCGCTTTCGACCCGTCCGAAATTCAGCCACTGCCAGACCGCGCGCGCCAGCGATCGCGCGTCGACCGCGCCGTGCCGGTAAAACCGCGCGTCTTCGACGGCCAAAATCGCTTGAACGAAGTTCGGCGAGACTTGCGCTAACGCTACCGCAAGCGCGTGATTTTGATCCGATCCGAGGATCGTTCCCAGCGGCAAACCGTTGCGGTCGGTGAACTCGACCGCATTGCGCGCGCCGGCCTGCCGTGCGACATCGATGCCGAACAGCCGGGTTGCGCTCCATCCGAGGACGCAGAGGCCTAGAGTGGCGATGAAAAGCAGCGGTCGCATGATTGCTGGAAGCCTTGTTGAACTTCGGAGTCGCGGAGGCGAAGCATGCAAACTGGTCGGGTTGGGTTCTTCATACTGACGCTCGGTGCATTGGCAGCCTGCGGGAAGTTCGGCGGCAGGCCGGTCACCGCGCCGCTGGCGAACATTGCGGAACTGACGCGACCTTCGCTGCCGGGATGGATCCTTGAGGTTTCGCCGGAACGGCAAGCCCAAACGCTCTCTCAAATACGGGTCATCTTCGCGAAACCGATCGTGCCCATGAGTGCGCTTGAAAGCGTTGCTGTGAGCACCGCACTCTCGCATTTTACAATTACTCCGCAACTCAAGGGACATTTCGTTCTGCTGACGCCCCGAATGGTGGGCTTTGCGGCCGACCAGGCACTTCCACGCGCCACGAGAGTGCGAATTACGCTGACCTCGGGATTGCGGGATCTAGCCGGTGATGCGCTCCGTGAGGATCTGGCCTGGACATTTCAAACCGATCCGATCTCGTTATCGGAGCTTCCGCAGCTGCGGGCGGCGCCGCTAAGCGATGGGCCTTCGCCGGGGCCGGTCGCTCTGCGCCCGATTCTTCACTTCACGTCGAATACCGAGCTTACCATCGCTTCGCTCGAGTCGCACGCGAGTTTGCGGGCTGCCGGCCGGAGCATCGGCTTACAAGCCGAGCTTGAAACCGAACCCACGCCGCCGCCTGGATCGGGCGCGGCCGAGCGATTCGATCCTTCGCTCAAAACTTGGCGCTACGCGCTCACGCCCGAAAGCGCGTTGAGTAAAGCGACGACATATGCGCTTATCGTGCAGACCGGCGTCGAATCTGTGTACGGGAATGTAGCGAGCACGCGGAGCTTCACGGGCGCGGTGCGAACCTATTCACCCCTGAGCGCCGGTGTCGTCGACCATACTTCGAGCGCCGACGATCCAAACGCGCGCTTCGCAGCCGGCGATCCGACTCTACGTTTCAACAATCCAATCGATCCGAAGTCGCTGACCGGTAATCTTGCGATTTCGCCGACGCCGCTCGATACAGGTTCCCTATTTTCGGTGGCGCAGAACGATTCAACTGTCTATATCAATCCGTACTCCCTTGATCCAAACACGAAGTACACCGTGAGCGTTGGCGCTGGGCTCACCGACATCTTCGGCCAGCTACTCGGCAATCGCGAAGTTACAACCGTTACGACCGACGATTTTGCACCCGGGTTTTGGGCTCCCGGCGGGAATGCCACCTTTCCCCGCGGAGAACGGGTCGCGCTCAATTTGTACGCAACCAACCTGCCGGGAAATCGTTACCGCGCCTACTATCGAAAACTCGCGCCGACCGATTTAATCTATAACAGCTACGTCGATCCGGGCCGCGCTTTCATCCCAGCCGATTCGACTTGGCCGACCCAACAAATAGATGCCGCGAAACCGAATCGGCAGTCGGTGATTCCAATCTCGCTCATACGGCTCTTAGGAAGTCCAACCGGTTTGCTGGC
>JBDTCU010000050.1:0-7452 GCA_039923415.1 Vulcanimicrobiaceae bacterium | reverse complement strand
TAGGCGACGAACGAGCCGTGCGGCACGATTATGACCTTGCGCTGCTCAAGCTCACCCAACAGACCGGTGAAATCTTGGTAGCGATCCACCCCGATGACCTCGTCGACAAACTTAAACGACCGGTAGAGCCGCTCGGTATCGCGAGTAGCGACCGCTAACGTACGAAATCCCTCGTCGTGCGCGCCCTTAAGAATTTGCAGTGCCGAATGCGAACCCAGGGTGGCAATCGTGTAGGACTGATTCGGTTCGATCATGCCGTTAGAGCCCTTTCGATTGCGGGGTTACACAAGAGTTTGGTTATGGCGTCGGCGAGAGTCGCCGACTCGACCGGACCGCCATCCTCGCCGAACAGACGCCAGGCGATGCGTCGTTTACCGCTGCTGATTCCGGGCATCGGTTTGGCGCCTAAATAGGTGTGAAGATCATCGTGCTGACCCAATTCTTCTATCCAGGTCTCACCGGCGCGCGGCGCTCCCTCGGCCAACTCGCGCAAGACGTGCTTGTTGGGGTTAAACAACGCCTCGTTGCGGCTAATCCGCTCGAGAAAGCCGGCTTCGGTGTTATCTTCGAATACCCAAATCACGGCTCGCTCAAGTTTTGCAACCGGTACACCGAGCCGTCGCAACGCGGCCAGCGCCGTGAATGCTTCGTTATCCGGAATTTTCAGGCTGATCGCGACTGCTCGCATTCGGATCACGCGAGCAACGCCTTTGCAAAACTTTTGAAGAGCACCGCCCCGCCCGATGCTTCTAGTACGTGATTGGAACCGTTCTCCCGCAAATGATTATAGCCCCAGCCGTCGCGTTCGGGGTGCGGCATAATAGCCAGCACGTTTCCGGCGATATTGGTAAGCGCGGCCGCATCGAGTGCCGACCCGTTCGGCGCACCGTTTACGTACACAAATGCGATGTGGTTGCCGATCTGCAGTTCCTGCAAATGCTGCGGGCTTGCGGCAAGCCGCCCCTCACCGTGTGCGGCCCAGGCTGGTACGAGCGCGTCTTTCGTTAGTGCGGCCGTGATAGCGCAGCGCCCTGGATCGATGCTTAAGCGCACGTTAACCCGCTCGCAGATAAACTTCGGTATCGGGCCGTTGCGCGTGAAGGCGGCGGTCGGAACTCGAACTGCACCCGTTCCGGGAACTAGTCCCGCCTCCAATAGAATCTGGGCTCCATTGCAGATTCCGAGTATCAGCTTGCCGCGCTGTGCGCCGTCGATGACGCTGTCCATGATCGGATCGTGCGCCGGAATTGCACCGGCGCGAATCCGATCTTCGTACGCAAATCCGCCGGGTAATATGTAGGCGTCATAAGCCGGCAGGGTCGCTGCTCGACTCCAGTGCACAAGCTCCGCCTTTATCCCGACATCTTGCGCGAGCCGAAGCGTCTCTTCTTCGCTGTTGGTTCCCGGGAAGATCACCACCGCAACTCTTGCGCTCATCCGAAAACCTCGGCCAAGGGCATCGACCAGGCTTCGTTCAAGCGATGCAAATCGACCTTATCCAAACCTTCAATCGTGAGACCGGGCTCTGAGGTCGTGCGGCCGATCTGACGAACGAACGAAAAATGGTTCACCACATCGGCCAGCGCTCGCGCATCTTCAACTTGCACGGCAAAGCCGCCGCTCTCCGAAAAGAACGACTCCAAGCCGAGGTCCTGCAGCTCGAGTCCAACGGGTTCGGAGTCCAGAGAAGGAAAACACATCTGCGCAAGTGTCGCCAGCAATCCACCGTTTCCTATCGCGCGAACTGCACGCACACTTCCGGTTGCAAGCGCTTGGCGCAGAGCCGCAAGCGTAGCAAGCTCCGCGTCGTAATCAACCGCCGGCGGCGGACCACCGTCAACACCAAGCACTCCCGCCAAGACCGATCCTCCAAAGGCATTGGTCGGAAGGCCGATTCGAAACAGACTGCATGACCCCACGCGGAACTCGCCGGATTGGGCTTGCCCGACATCTTCCAGTGCGCCCACGCACGCGACGATCGGCGATGCTGGAATGGCCTTTCCGCCTTTTGATTCATTGTAGAGGCTGACGTTCCCTGAGACAAATGGGATCGCAAGTTCGCGCGCCGCGGTCGCTAAACCGTCAATCGCAGCAACGAGTTCCGCATATTGATCGGATTTCTGCGGGTTGCCGAAGTTCAGGCAATCCGTGAGCCCCAGTGGCCGTGCTCCAACCGCCGCAACTTTGCGCACCGCTTCGCAAACGGCGTGCTCGCCCGACAGCCGCGGATCCAATTGTCCGTAGCGCGGATTGCCGGCGACGGCCAATGCCACGCCGAGCGTCGAGCCCGGAATCGGGGCGATTACGCCGGCGTCACTCTCTCCGCGACCGATCACAGTCGTGCCGCGAACGGCGGTGTCGTACTGCTTATACATCGGTTTGCGCGAGCAGACGTCGCGATGCGCGAGCACTCGCGCGAGCAGATCGACGACCGGTGCGTCGCAGGTCATGTAGCTGCTCGCGGGATCGGGTCTCGCTGCCGCCGGTCGCGGCTGGAATGCCGGATCATCGCGAATAGAGCCGGTCAAGAACTCGATCGGCACGTCCATGACGATCTCTTCTCTGCACCGCAGCACATACCGCAGATCCTTTTGGACGACTCCGATCACCGCCGCGCAGGCACCCTTTGCGATCTGCGGCAGCGAAAACTCCTCGTTGTATATCTGCAAGACCGCCGCAGTTGCATCCGGCGGCAGCACCCAACACAACCGCTCTTGCGTTTCGCCGATCGCAATGACCGGTGCCGGCATGTTCGGCAACGCAGTATTCACGTCGTCCAAATCGATGATCGCACCGAATCCGCCGCTACTGCAGAGCTCGGCACTGCAGCCCATGATTCCGCCCGCGCCAAGGTCCTTGAATCCGGCAGTGATCTTCCGTTCGCGCAAGTACTCAAAGACTCGATAGGTGGCGCGCATGATTACGTTTTTGAGAAACGGGTCGGGAACTTGAACGGCCCCTTTGTTGGCGTCTTTATCTTCTTTATCGAGGGTTACCGAAGAAAAAGCGGCACCGCCGAAACCGCTGGTGTCGGTAGCTTTGCCGACCAACACGATGTCCCAGCCGGCCGAGTTGGGCGGCGCGGCGGAGTGAATGATCTCGGGTTCCTTGACCAATCCAATTGCGATGACGTTGACCAGACAGTTCTCATCGAACTGCTCGTCAAAGTACACGTCGCCGGCGATATTGGGAACTCCGATTGCATTTCCGTATGCGGAGATGCCGTCGACGACGCCGATCCCGACGTAGCGCTGATGCGACGAGGGATCTTCGACTCGGCCGAACCGCAGCGGATCAGCGATTGCGATAAGCTGGGCTCCCATGCACAAGACATCGCGCACGATGCCGCCGACACCGGTCGCTGCCCCCTCGAACGGGACCACCTGCGAGGGATGATTATGTGATTCGTGGGCGATCACGACCCCGTAACGGTCGCCGTTGAATTCGCCGAGGTGCAGGATACCTGCGTCTTCGGCCGGCCCTTGCATGACGGTGGGACCCGTGATCGGCAACGCCTTGAGCAAGTGGCGGCTGCTCTTGTAACTGCAGTGCTCGCTCCATTGTGCATCGAAAGCATGCACCTCGACCAGCGTGGGATCGCGATCCAGCCGGTGCGCGATTCGTCGAAGCTCGTCAACGCGCAACGCGAGGCCGGCACGCCGCGCGGCTTCTTTGAGTTGTGCATCTGTGAGCGTTTGTATGGAAAAATTAGGCAAGGGCTTGATTCGGCTGCAGCGGAACGTTGATCGCGGCGTCGGCTTGCAAAATCGCCGACCGGGCGTTGGTTTGCATCAACAGTGTACGGCCGTAGAGTACGGTATCTTCAAGAGCCAGCAATTTGGCGGCCTGTAAAGCGACGGTCAGCGCATCGCGATTGCCGTCGATAACCGGATTGGTGGATGCGCCGTCGAGCATCTCACGCAGCGAACCATCGCTGCCGATCGCGACGAAGACGAGCCGCGCGAAGGTTGCGTCCAATTGCTGAACGAGCTGCAGGACGAAGCCGGGCGTGCGGGTCGCGGAGGCTACATGCCGGACCGCCGGCAACCCAAATTGCTGCAATGCCTGAACGATCTCGGTGTTTTGCTGATTGCCGTCCGGATGGTCGCTAATGACCGCGATCATTCCCGGTCGCATGACCGGAAACGAACCGACCTGCTCGGCAACGGTTTCGTATGCCGCCTTTACCCGTTGGAGCGCGGCGTCGTCGACTTCCGGCAGGTTCCGATAGAGCTGTTTATCCAGCATCAAATCTTCGCGGCCCTGCGGCCAGATGCGCCACGAATCATTGTCGACGACATCCGCAATCACGAGCTGGCCCTTATTCTCGCCGCCGGTCAGGCGACCGAACTCGACTTTAAGATCGACCAGCAGCGTTTCCCGTTTGCGCCAGGCGTGGGCTAAGACCTCGAAGGCCAGCCGGGAGATTTCGGTCATCGCGCCGATCTCTTGCGGTGAGGCGATGTTACCGGAAGCGATCGTATCGGTTGAGATGAGCGGGTCGTGATTGGCATCGTCTTTAACGAAAAACTCGACCATCCGCGGCACCAGAATAGCCCCGCGCTGGATGCTGGGATTGCGTTTAACCAGCGATCCCGCGGCGACCCCGCGGACGACCACTTCGAGCGGGATCATGTTGCAGCGGCGCACCAGCATCTCGTTGTCGTCATCGTCTTCTCCGCCGTTAAGATAGTGGGTCGGCAGACCGCACAAGTTGAGCAAGCGAAACACCCGCGCGGTCGTTTGAGCCGCCAATCGGCCCTTGCCGGCGATCACGCTCGTGCGTGCGCCGTCGCCCGATGAAATCGTATCGGTCTGTGCAACCACCAGCATGTCGGGTTGCTGCGGCTGCTCGTACAACACTTTGGTCTTGCCGCGCGCGATTTCGATCCCTTTGTTCAAGATGTTTTAACCTCGGCCTGAATTGGAAATGGAGCCAACGATCCGATCCGATCGGCAAGTTGATTGGCGCGCTCGCTTGCAGTACCGATATGTTTTCCGGGATCGAGCATCCGTCGAATCTCGGCTGGATCGACCAGGCTGCTAAGCGCCGGATCTTCGGTCAGCAGATGTCCGAGCGGGTTGTCCTTGCCTTGCGAGAGCGCCTCCCATGACGTCATCGCAGCCTCGCGAATCGTGGCGTGCAGCTCTTGGCGATTGCCACCGGCTCGAACCGCCTCCATCATCACCGCTTCGGTTCCGGCGAAGGGCCCGTAGGTGCGTAAGTTCTGAGCAATTCGGCGCGTATCGACTCGCATACCGTCGACAATTTTTTGCGCCAGACTCAACAGCTCGTCAGCGCAGAGCAGCGCTTCGGGAAGAATCGTTCGCCGATTCGCACTATCGTCAAGGGTTCGCTCCAAATAATTAGTCGCGGTGTTCTGCCAGGCAACGTCGGCATATCCCGGCAGCAAACGCGCCAGCGAGTCGATCCGTTCGCACATGATCGGGTTGCGTTTAAACGGCATCGCAGAACTGCCGACCTGCGATTTTCCGAACGGTTCGAAGACCTCGCCGAACTCGGGCGAACTCAAGATTCGTACGTCGGCCGCAAATTTTGAGAGCGATGCGGCCAAGCCTGCTAGCGATGACAGCAACAGATAGTCGAGCTTGCGGGGATACGTCTGAGTGCTGATCTCACGTGCGCGCAGGCCGAAACGGTCGAGCACGAAACTCTCCATCTCGCCTGAGGCGCCGCTGACCAAGTGTTCGTACGACGCCGCTGTTCCGACCGCGCCGCGCAACCCTTTGGCGGTCAAGTTCTCAAAAACAAACCGTAAATTCGTGTCGTCGATCAGCAAGTCTTGTGCGTAAACGGCTAACCGATAACCGAGGGTCGTCGGCTCGGCCGGCTGCAGATGAGTAAACCCCAGGCAGACGGTCTGCGAATGCTCGCGAATCTTCGCTGCGAAACTCTGTAGCAGCGCAGCGAGCGATTCGCCGAGCAGACTGAGCGCGCGACGCACGCGGTACGTCTCAACGGTGTCCTCGATGTCCATTGAGGTCGACCCGAGATGCAGCTTCCCGCCGCCGATTTTTGCTTGGGAAGCGAAGACCGCAATCTCTGCCATCAAGTCGTGGTGAATCTCGCGTTCGATCGCGAGCGCCGCATCGATGTCGACCTCGCTGCTGTGGGCTTTCAGATCGGCAAGTTCGGCTTCGCTGACGAGGCCGTATTTGGATTGCGCTTCGGCGAGTGTCACCCAAACGGTACGCCAGAGTTTGCGCCGTTCCAGCTCGGAAAACAACGTGCGAAGTTCAGTTCGGCCATATCTCCACGAGAACGGCGAAGCGTACGATGCGTGATTCATGGGATGAGCGCGGTTTCTGCCACCCGTCGCCCCGAGCCTTTCAGCGACTTAAGTCAGCGGCTTATGGCCGAAAGCTCGGCAGTGATCATCTCCACCAGGAGTTTGGGGTCGTCGTTTTTGCCGGTTACGATCGCCTCAAATCCGCGAACCGCCCGCTCGTAGGCCAGGCGGGCGCGCCGCTCGCCAATTCGGGCGGCAACCGGCCGCAAAAACCGTTCGCGCCATTTGGCTCTGGCCGGCAGGGTGCCGCCCGGCCGCGCCATCTCCCACAGCAACCCGCACTCGGTCGCCAAGGCACTTATTAGCGGAATCCCGGCCCCGCGCGGGTCGTCCGCGAACATTTGCTGCGCGATCTCCAGCGCGTCGGCGACTCGGCCTTCGACTAGCGCGCTAGCGTACTTGTAGGCTTTGGGGTCTTCGATTGCCAGGCTCTCTTGCTCGAGATCTTTATAGGTGATTTTTTTCCCAGCCAGTGCCAGTTTTTCGAGATCGTTGCGCACCGCTGCTAATTCAGCCTGGCTGCGCGCCAGCTCTTCGATCACACGCGGCTCGGCTTGCGCCTTCAGCTCGGTAAGCGTTTCAATAATGAAGCGTTCGCGCACACCTTGCGAGGCGGTCGTATCGATGCGCAGCGCGCCGCGGCCGGCCACTGCGCCGAATGGCTGCGGGCGGAGCGCTTTGGGCGCGAGCAGATCGACCAGCACCAGCGTGTTGCCATCCGGCACGCTCTCCGCAACCGCCCAGAGCGCCTTGCGCATCGGAGTTTTCAGAATCTGTGTATCGGTCACGATCACCAGTCGGCTCGCTGCTAAAAACGGCATCGCCTGCACCGCGTCGCCAACCCGGCCCGCGGTATCCAGCTCGCTTGACGGAAACCGCTCCAAGTTCAAATCGCGCATATCCGGGCTCAGCACGCGCTCGATCAACAGATCGACCGCCAGCTCGGCCAGACTCCGCTCGGTGCCCTCAATAATCACCAGTTTTCCGATCGCCGGTGTCTTGTCTACGAAATCGTGAAACTTCACGCCGGTTCCAAGAGGCGCGGCCGCAATTCGAGGTCTGGGATCGTGTCGAAATAAGGCGCGCGCACCAAGCCGTATTCGGTAACGAACGCGGTCACCAAGTGTCCCGGCGTTACATC
>JBDTCU010000049.1:0-4513 GCA_039923415.1 Vulcanimicrobiaceae bacterium | reverse complement strand
CTATCGCACGCTGCTCGCGGCCGACAGCGCCGTAATGCTGATCGACGCGGCTAAGGGCGTTGAGCCGCAGACCAAGAAACTCTTTGCGATCTGCCGCGCTCGCCGAATCCCGCTCTTCACTTTTATCAACAAGCTGGATCGGCCAAGCCGAAACCCGCTCGACCTGCTCGACGAACTGGAAAATGTGCTCGGTATCGGCGCCTTCCCGATCAATTGGCCGCTCGGCAATGGCTCATCGTTCAAGGGCGTCTACGATCGCAGCACTAAAGACGTGCATCTGTTCGAGCGTACCACTCATGGTGCGAAACGGGCCTCGGTCCAGTTGACGGACGTTCGCGATCCGCAGCTTGCGGCGCTTACTGACGAACAGACCCATCGAGAGTTTCTGGACTCACTCGAGCTGCTCGATGGCGCAGGCGCCGACTTCGATCACGGGGCGATGCTGCGCGGCGACGTCACGCCGGTATTTTTCGGAAGCGCCGTCACCAACTTCGGCGTGCAGCTCTTTCTGGACGGGTTCATCAATCTTGCTCCCGCCCCAGTCGCCAGAACCGCGGCTGTCTCAATCAGCGCGACCAAGCGCGAGCGCGAAGATATCGCTCCGACGCATGCTGATTTCTCGGCGTTTGTGTTCAAGATTCAAGCCAATATGGATCCGAGACACCGCGACCGGATCGCGTTTGCGCGGATATGTTCGGGCAAATTCGAACGCGATATGACCGTCCGTAACGCGCGCACCGGTAAAGATGTGCGGCTCTCGCGGGCGGTGAAATTGTTCGCCAGCGAGCGTGAATCACTCGAAGCTGCGTATGCCGGCGACGTCGTTGGGCTCACCAATCCCGGCGTATTCTCAATCGGCGACACGCTCTGCGAAGGTCGCCTGATACAGTACGATCGGATTCCGGCGTTCGCACCGGAACATTTTGCTTCGGTGCGGAGTATCGATACTTCGAGTTACAAATCATTCGGAAAGGGCATTGCACAGCTTTGTGAAGAGGGCGCGATTCAGGTGATGTATCCGTATGGGTCGATGCGAACCGAACCGATTCTAGCGGCGGTCGGAGCGTTGCAATTCGAGGTGGCCAAGTACCGGCTTGAGGCCGAGTACAACGTGAAGACGCTCTTTAGCGCGCTCCCGTATTCGGTCGCACGTCGGATTGAAGGCAGCGCCGAAGCGATTAGGGCCGCGCAACTGCCCTCGAACGCCAAGCTGGTCGAAGATTGGGAGGGGCATCCGGTCGGCCTCTTCGAAAGCGAATGGAGTCTGCGTCTGGCGCAAGAGTGGAGTCCTACCTTGCGTTTCGTGGAGTTTACGGCCGTAACCGAACCGGTGGAGGTGCTTTCGTGAGATTACGTTCGTTGCTCGTACTCGGCCTTTCCGCGGTCGTGTTAGCCGGCTGCTCGTTTCAAAACAAGTATGAAAAAGAGGCTGACAAACTCACTCGCGCGGTGATTGCCAATAACATGCAGCCGGTTCAGGACGATTTCACGCCCGCGGTCGCGCATCAGATTACACGCGTCAAAGTCGCCGAACTCTCCGATGAGCTAGCCGACCAGGGTACATATCAAGGGCTCAAAGAGAATACCCAAGGTTGCACGCCGGTCGGGTATCATTGTTTCGACGTGAAGTTTGAGAAGCGTCCGTATCGCGAGTGGCTGCAAATGGACGACACCGGTAAAGTGAGCGGATGGCGGATACACTCAGCGACGTAGTCACGTTCGGGGATGTTCGGGCCGCCGCGGAGCGCTTACGCGGCGTAGCGCATCGGACGCCGGTGCTTACTTCAAACACGCTGGATGAGCGAACCGGCGGCCGGGCTTATCTGAAGTGCGAAAACTTTCAGCGAATGGGCGCCTTTAAGTTTCGCGGTGCGTACAACAGCCTGGCACAGCTCGATGCGCTGCAACGCAGCCGCGGCGTCGTCACCTTTTCGAGCGGAAACCACGCCCAAGGCATCGCCTTAGCCGCCAAGCTGCTCGGGATTTCGGCTGCGATTGTGATGCCCAAAGATGCGCCGCAGGCCAAGCTCGAGGCGACTCGCGGGTACGGAGCAGAAGTGATTCTCTACGAGCGTTCGGAGGAGGATCGCGACGCGATCGCACGACGATTATGTACCGAGCGCGGAGCGACGCTGGTGCCGCCGTATGACGATCCTGGGATCATTGCCGGTCAGGGTACCGCGGCGCTGGAACTTCTAGAGGAGTATCCCGCTATCGATACACTGCTTATCTGCACCGGCGGCGGAGGACTGCTTAGCGGCTGCGCTCTAGCTGCTAACGGCCTCAACCCGCTCATCGAGGTGTACGGCGTCGAGCCCGAGGCGGGAAACGATTTCCAGCAATCGCTCGCCGCCGGAAAGCGCATTAAGATCGGGGTTCCGCAGACCATCGCGGACGGAATGCAGACCCAATCTCCGGGCGAACTCACCTTTGCGATTGCGCGACGCTACGTTCGTGGCGTCTTAACCGTCACCGACCTGGAACTGCGCGATGCGATGCGGTTCGCCTTCGAACGTCTGAAGATCGTCGTCGAGCCGAGTGGCGCAGCCGGACTCGCGGCACTGCTCTCCGGCAAGATCGAGGCGCGCGGGAAGCAAGTCGGCGTCATTCTGAGCGGCGGCAACGTCGATGCCGACCGTTTCGGCGAGTTGATCGCGCTAGGATCGTAAAAAAAAAGACCGCGCGGGGAGCCGCGCGGTCGTGAGTTTCAGGGTTTTTGCAGCTTAGGTGTGGATATGCTGGCCGCTCGACATGTGAATGCGTTCGTACGAGAGCGAAACGACACTCGTAACGATCGCTACGACGCCCAGAACCACATTACTCCAAACCATCGCCGTCTCGCCTTGCACGAAGGTCGTCGAGATGATCAGCCAGATGCCGGCAAGGACGTTAATCACGGGCCAGTAATTATGGCCGACTTTATCTTGAACGCTCATTGCGATGATTGCGACCACCGCGATAACGATGCCGGTAATCGTCATATCCCAACGTGCGCCGCTCGACGTCCCGGTGAAGAGATACGGCGAAATAATCGCCAGAATACCTACCGCGACATTTACCCAAGGAACTCTATTCGGTACTTGCATGTGAATGAAACCTCCACATACATTCCTACCCAATTTGTGCAGAAATGTACGTGGCAGCCGCCTTCAAACTCTGAAGTGCGCAATACCGGTGGCTTGGCTACTTAATGTCGCCACAGGAAACATACGTCGCTACATCGGTGGTGCTCTTGTGGACGTTGATCGCGAACTCGCCGACTTACGTTAAAGTTACGGTGCTTTTTGCAGTGCTCGCTCCAGCCTTTCATATTGCTCGTGTTGCTGCAGCGTCGGCGGGGCGTCGGCTCCCTCTACTTCCGCGTAGAGTCCGGTCAACGCGCCGTTCAGTCGCGCCAGGCTCGGGCTCTTGTGCTTCTGCAGTGCATTGAACGTGCGGTTCATTCCGTCGGCGATCCGGCCGGCTAAGTCGAATTGCGCGCGCAATCCGGCCTGTGAGATATGGACGCGCGGATCCATCTCAATGACCAGCGGTGCTGAACGCATTTGCCCGCCGACTGTCAATCGAACCGTGTAACGCCCCGGCGTGACCAGCACGCCCAGAGGTTCCAACGGAGTCTCGTGAACGATCGCGGAGATCGGGAAATCGGCGAACAGCGAGTGCGGCGTCGGTCCGTGCAGATCCCACACAAAGCGATGGGGACCGGGCGTGTTTGCAAGTGTGACGGGTTCGCGAGCCCAGTAGATCGGGACATTGATATCCTTCTGGTCGATCGATTTTAAGCGATCGACACTCGAAAAACGGCGCACCAGTTTCCCGCTGCGATCGTAAATCGCCAAGGTGACGGTGCCGCTTGTCGTCGCCGCGAGGCTGTAGTCAAAAATCGCGCCGTTCGGCGGATTCTGCCCGACCGGTTCTTCAGGCGGCAAGGGTGTATCCGAGTAGGTGTCGCGGCGAATTCGGAATGCAGTTTGCGGCACGAACAGCTGCGTCTGCGTTTGGGTGAGTTCCTTAAGCTGGCGCAGCGGCGTCAGATCGTCGAGAATCCAAAACGATCGGCCGTGGGTGCCGATAACCAGATCGTTACCGTGCACGACCAAATCGCGAATCGAAGTTGAAGGCAAATTGAGTTGCAGCGATTGCCAATGGGCGCCATCATCGAACGAAGCATACACGGTTCGCTCGGTTCCGGCGAAGAGCAATCCCTTGCGGACGGGATCCTCGCGCACGGTGTTGACCGAGGCATCGCCCGGCAAACCGTTCGAAATCCCTTGCCAGTGCCTCCCTCTATCGTGGGTGCGATAGATGTGCGGGCGCAGGTCATCTAAACGAAACCGGTTGACCGCAATGTACGCGGTATCGTCGTCAAAATGGGACGCGTCGATCTGCGCAACTTTACTCCAGGGCGTGAGCCCGCGCGGCGTAACATTCTGCCAATGCTTCCCGCCGTCGCGGGTGATCCACACCAGCCCGTCGTCGGTTCCCGCCCAGATCGTATCTTTACGCAGGTACG
>JBDTCU010000048.1:0-3512 GCA_039923415.1 Vulcanimicrobiaceae bacterium | reverse complement strand
CACATCGACCCGCCGGTTGTACGGCTTGTCGAATAGGACGCAGGCGCGCAAGCTGGCCGGATTGCGCCCTTCCAACAACGAGCGAAGGTACGCCAGAGTGAGCCCATTATCCACGATATCCTCGATTACGATGACATTCTTACCCGTAATATTCTCGGTCGTATCCTTCAGCATCCGGACCTCACCGCTGCTCCGGGTCTGATTTCCGTAACTTGAAACGGTTAAGAAATCGAGTTTGATCTCGCTCGGGCCGTCCGGTATCCGGGAGAGAGCGCGCGCTAGATCGACGCTGACATACAGCGCTCCCTTTAACACCCCCAGCAGTATAATCGGTTTCCCGGCAAAATCGGCCGCGATGGCACAGGCCAGCCGATCGATCGCCGCGGCTATCTCTGCTGCAGTAAATAGCGTTCTCTCAATGGCCTGGGAGTAAGCGGTAATGGTGTTCATTCGTGCCGGTGGACGGTCAGTTGCCCTCTCTCGATGCACAGTTCCACCCCGTCTTTCATATAGAATTGGCCGGTTCCGCCCTTTTGGAGCGCCCGTACTGCCGATTCCACATGAGCAAAGTCCACATCGGTGAGGCTGTGCTCCGCTCGAAGTGTCCCGCGGACTCGACGCCGAAGGGCGGCCTTCTCGCCGTCCTCGAGCTCACCGGCGATCAGTTCGGCGGTGCGCGCAGCGTTAGCGTCCAGACCTGGGAAGGCCGTCCTCAGGGTGACCAAGGCCGCTCGAACCGCGTTCCGGCGCAGTCGCAGGTCCGTATTCGTGGGGTCGATCGCGTACGGCAGACCGGCCCGGTGACAGTACCCGCGCAGCTCGGCGCGCTCCCAGCGCAGCAGCGGCCGCGCCAGGTCAATCGCCGGCGCGAGGCTGCGGCGGCTAGGCATGCCTGCCAGCCCCTCCAGGCCTGTCCCCCGAAATAGGGCCAGCAATAGAGTCTCGGTCTGGTCTTCGGCGTTGTGCCCGGTCACGACCGCGTCGGCTTGAAAATCAGCGGCCGCCTGCGCCAGCGCCTCGTAGCGAGCGTTGCGCAGGCTCGCCTCGTCCGATTTCAGGCCCGACAGCCCTATAATCCGAACCGGAATCCTAAGGGCGGTCGAAATCCTCAAGACCACCGCCTCGTCTTGCCAACTCGAATCGCGCAGACCGTGGTTAACATGGAGCAGCAGCAGCGAGAGCTCCATCCGAGGTGCCAGATTGGCTAAAATCGCGGCCAATGCGACGCTGTCAGGCCCGCCCGAACATGCGACCGCCAGACGCTCGCCTTGGCGGATCACGCCGTCCTGCCCAACCGCAGATTCAATCGCCCGCGCCGGCCTTGCTCCTCGCATCACGCTGATTTCACCTTTAGGCGCGTTCGCCCCGGGTATTGATGCAAACAGTTTGGTGTGACACGCAATCGTGATACAATCGTGACAATGGCAAAGACCTTAACTATCCGGCTGGAGGAACGCGATCGCAAGACCCTTGAAGCCTCCGCCCGCCGGCTAGGACAACCTTTTTCTCGAAGCCTATCCGAATACGCTGGTTGTCCCGCTGACGCGTGACGAGAAACTCGCGCATCCGGCCTTCTCTTAAACGGATCGAGCCGACGACGCAAAACGGAACCGACGGACCATCGTGGGCACTCGCGCATCATGTAACCAGCGTATCGCTGAAACGCATCGAACGCACCAACTCATCCATCACCGCCCATCAACTTGCGCAGATCCGCGAGCGCATCGCGCTCGCTCTCGGAATCGATTAGCGCAACTCGCGAGCCAGGTCGCGCTTGGCATCGCGTTCGGCGACCGCAGCTCGTTTATCCCAGGTCTTTTTCCCGCGCGCTAAGCCGACTTCGACCTTGACGCGTCCGCGCGTAAAATACATCCGTAGAGCTACCAGCGTGAGACCTTTTTCAGCGACGCGGCTTGAAAGGCGTTCGATCTGCTCCTTGTGCAGCAGGAGTTTGCGCGGACGGAGCGGCTCGTGGTTTGAGAAACTGCCTTCTTTGTAGGGCGGGATGTGCATGCTCATCAGCCATAACTCGCCGTCGCGCATCCGCGCGTAGGCTTCATTCAAACTCACGCCGCCGGCCCGAATCGACTTGATCTCGGTGCCGGTCAGCGCCAATCCGGCTTCGACCGATTCCAGGATATAATACTCAAATCTAGCTCGCCGATTGTCGATCGACGGTGAAAGATTAGCTTTAGACGACTCCGCGAGACGTTTCTGCTTCATCTTTGCCACGATTAGGAGTTACGCCGATCTCGCAGTGCGTTAATCGGGCCCTTTGAAACGAAGCTGCCTTCGGCCTCCAGCAGCAGGCTGCCGTCGGCCGGATCGCTTACTCGGGCGGATAGACCCAGAACGTTGCGGCGAATCCAATTCACTCGCCCCTCGACGAGTACCGCGTGCCCCAGTGGAACCGGCCGGCGAAAGCGCAGCTGCATGCTCGCCGTAACGCCGCGATGTCCCGCCGCGGCGGCGGCATGGGCCATCGCTTCGTCGAGGAGTGCCATCGCTATTCCGCCGTGCGCGATGCCCTGCCAACCCTGAAACTGCGATCCAAGCTCGACTCGTGAGCGCACCGATCCCTCGCCGGTTCGCTCGAATTTTAGATGCATGCCGATCGGGTTGTCGGCTCCGCAGGCAAAGCAATTCCCATCGTCCACCGGCAGGTCGTCATCTTGATTAATGGTTGTAATCGCCTTTCGAAATTTTCGCCAAAAGCGTTGAGGCATACCCGGCGTCCAGATTTTCATGCACGGCAGCCGACAGAACTCGCTTGGCGTCATTCAATTTATGTTGGGCGATGTATATTCCGGCCAACAGCGTAAGGCCGTATTGGCCGGCCTCGCCAACCCGGCCCGTATCCAGTTCGAGTGCCTGGGTAACATACTTGACGGCCTCACTCGGCTGATGCACATCGTTCAAGATCGAGCCGGCATGGAAACGAATATCGGCGTATTGCGGCACCAAATCGACGACGGTCAGCGCGTAACGCAGCGCGGGCAGCGGCTCCTTGAGGTCCGTTTGATAGATCGCGCTCAAGTATTCGTTGGCTAGAGCGTCATTCGGATCGGCTTGCAAAGCCGTCAGAAACTGGCGCTTGGCGCGACTGAGATTCTGTCTGCGAAGATCTAAAATTCCGCTCCCAACGTGCGCGGCGGCCCCGCCGGGCTGGATTCGATCTGCGAGGCCCCACTGCGCTTGCGCATTCGAGGAATCATCCAACCCGCGCAATGATTCGAAGAGATCGATAAATCCCAAACGTACGCGGAGATCGTAGCGCCGCGGATGCAGTCCGGCAGCGTGCACGGCTTGGTCGGCAAGCCGGTCCAGCTCGCCGGGAAGATAGGTCGCCGCGGCATCTTCAAAAGACATAGCCAAGGTGTTATCGGGAATCAGCCTGAGTGCGAGTTCGAAATCCGATTCTGCAGCGGCAAATTTACGAGCGTAGAAATCGCGCATGCCCGCATTCATCACATGAACGAACGACGGGTTAGCGTAGTCGTTTCGAACGCCAG
>JBDTCU010000047.1:0-4281 GCA_039923415.1 Vulcanimicrobiaceae bacterium | reverse complement strand
CGCCTGCAAATGAGAAACAACCACAGATTCCGCCCGATCATACAGTGACCAACGCTCATACCTAGATCGCACACGCGAAGCGGATCCGGTCATCTATCGGGCGCTCTCGACGCGCCCGGTAGATGACATAGGCCGCCCGGTAGGTCCGTAGGACTATGTTCATTCAGGCGTATGTTATCCCGGTGCTACATCTCCAACATCTGCGGCAAAAGGTCTCGCATCGTTTACCAAATGAAGCAAGAAGCGGCCGGGTTCTTCTTCATATAATAAGTGGGATGAATTTTCAAACCAAAAAAGGCGCTTTGAGGGAGCGTGCACGCGAGAAAACCAATTTGCCGAAACCTCAAACGAGACGACGTAATCGTGGCGACCTTCGAAGAGAAGGATCGGGCATTTGAAAGTTGTTATGTTCTCGAAATCGAGCTTTCCAAGCGGCCCGAGAAGATGCTTAATCGAATAAAGGCCGCCCGGATCGACGGAATCGACATCGTGCTGCGTGTATTCCGGCGATAGCTCTTCGGCGTTTGCATCGAAATTATAACTGCTGCGCCCATACGCTAAGCCGCCGTAATAGTTAACCCATCTCCGCTGAATACTAATTTTCTCCAGCGAAAGCGGCCCAAGGCCGGGATATGGCGCGATGGAGCGCAATTGGCGCAGCGCGTTGGAGTTGCCATGCACGCGGGCTTCGCGAAGCGCAAATGCGTATCCGATCGTTTCGCTTTGATGCATATCGACGATCTGCCCAACGCCGATATACGCATAGAGCCAGTCTGGGTGCTGCTGTGCCAAGGTGAGACCGAGGACGGTGCCCCAGGAATTCGCCAATACGAAAATTTTGTTTTTGTGGAACGTAGTACGTAGATAGCGAACCACGGCGTCCGCATCGCTGTTCATCTGTGTGATCGTCATAGTCGAGGCAAGCGCTTGAGCACTGTTGGATGCGTACGTCTTCCCAGCCCCGCGTTGGTCCCACTGGACGACCGTAAAATAGTCTTCCCACGGTTTCTGAAACGTCCATGCCGTCGGCATGGTTGGCGCGCCCGGGCCACCGTGCAGAAAAAGCAGGATCGGATTCCTGCGGTCACTGCCACGGATGGAAAGCCATTGAGTCGAACCATTTATTCGGACAGGGACAAGAATCGAGACTCCGTTTGGCGAAACGATTTTTTGGTTATCCCTGATGATTCCGGTTACGTCACTTCGCAAAAGAGAAGGTTGCTGCGCCGCATCGTACTAGGCGATCCTAGCAGAGCGACTTGCAGCATCAGAACGCCTGTTGCGATTCCTCTTATCGGTATAATGACGATCCCCCCTCGAAAAGTAGTCACTTCGTGTACGCTTCGGCTAGATTGGATGTTTCGACCGACTCATTACCAGCCATCATGAAAAACCTCGCTACGCGCGAGGCTGGCACCGTCGGGAACGGCCAGGGTGTTTAACTTGCGCGCGCCCCGAGGATGCGGCTGGTTTTACATGCCATGACACATGGATGGCTCGGTTTCGTACAGAGAAACGATGTTGCGGATCGTTCGCCATGCGCGCGGCGCGAATAGGGGTTATTGTGCTGCCTATCCGCACCGCCGCGTTGGAAGACGCGACCGACAAGGTAAGCCTACGGCTTCGGTATTCGGTACTACATCTCTACAGTTCCTGAGTTGAGGAAGTGGCGCACATTGGATCCAGGTATGACGATTCCGTGCATGCGATACGAATCGCCTCGATCTCTGCAGCGCTGATTCCCGTATCCTCAGTCGCTGCCATCACCGTATCGCCGTCGCGCCAAACAAAGTGCGCGGGACGATTCCATCACCCGCTTTCCTCCATCAATGGTGCGGTTCGTTAGTACAGGCGTCCGGAGCCGCGTCGAAAATGTGCTGCGCGAAGGCCCACTGGTGACCTTCCGGGTCCGAAGCCTGATATCGGCGATCTCCCCAAGGCTGATTCGCGAGCTCGAGCACGATTGTGGCGCCCGCCGCCTTTGCTCTCTGATAGTGCGCGTCAACGTCGTCGACGTACACATTAAGCATCGTGCTCACTCCTCTCTTAGGGCTTTCCCCGTGAATGGATGGCAATCCGAGCGTAAGAAGGCTCTCGCCGACTTCCATCTGTGCACGCTCGACGGTACCCTCCGGTGAGCTATGACGCGCAGATGTACGTTCAGTGAAGCCGAACGCTCTGGTTAGCCAGCCGATTGCGCCGGCGGGATCCTCGTAGATGAGGTGAGGGGCGATGCGGGGCCAACCCGTCGGGGGATTTGCGACTGACGCGTGCGCGGTGGTGGTCATGAAGCTTTCTCTCTCCCTTTGCGTCGCTTCGGCGCGCCGATTCCCCGAAGGTCTTTTTTTCAACGGGGTGGTCGGATCGTCTTCCGCGGGGTGACGCGAATATCCCGGAAACGATCTTTTTTACGCACCGCCTCGCTTTTACTGCAAATGCGTGTTTGTGCCAGAGTTATCCGAAATTTCATCAGAGGGAATCAACCGGTCGGGAACTCTGTGCTCCGTTCGTTTTTCGGCTGAAAGCCCCGAGACGTACTCGATGAGGAACGGTACCGCGATCCAGGTCAGTTTCGAAACCCACGGGTTGCTACGGCGATGGTTTATTACACCGTTTTGAGCGACATCTCGAAACCTCCCGCGAACGGAAGGACAGGCGAAATGAAAACCGTTGGCCGGATCGTCAATGAATTCGCGATAGTCACGATAGGCTTCGGCGAAGGCCAGGGTGTTGTCGCACATTACTACGGCACCGCGGCGTAAGTGCGGCGCTACGAGTCTGAGCGCTGGGCGTGCCAGCTCCCGGAAAAGCAGAAGCCTCCGTTTTCACGATGGGACCCTGCTTTTGAAATGGCTCCCGAAGTTGGACTCGAACCAACGGCCCGCTGATTAACAGTTCTAGTCATTCGTGCGTAGCGACGCTGGAACGCGCTCCTTTAGTGCGTAAAACTGTCGCCTGGGTCACTTGATATCACTGCTGGTTCCCCCGACAAACTCGCCCGGAAAAGCGAAAGCTGCACATTCAGAGCAGTAACAAGTGATGCGTCACGCGTTGCAAGAGGCGAAGTCACGAGGGGATAGGAGATAAAGCTCCCCAAAACGAGGAACCTGCGGCGGTGGCCGCAAGCGCATCCTCCATCGTCCGCTGACGCTGACGTAAAAAATCCGAAGCCGCTCGACATGCGTTGCCCATAGGTGCGAATTCTGGTAACGGGGGCCACCGGATATATCGGCGGCCGGCTGGTTCCGAGGTTGCTGAAGCGCGGACATATGGTGCGCGCTCTCGCACGCGACGCGCTACGTTTGCGCGGGCGCTTTCCCGGCGCAGAGATCGTGGAAGGCAGTATCGGTGATGGGGGTGCTTTGGCAAGTGCGCTCGAGGGACGCCGCACACGACTTTGGGGCTGCGGCGAAGGCTGCGTACCTCAAACGCATCGTCTATCTCGGCGGCCTCGGTAAAGACAGCGAAACGCTCTCGCCCCATCTGCGCAGCCGTCATGAAGTCGGTCGCGTGCTGCGCGAGAGCGGCGTGCCCGTCCTCGAATTTCGCGCCGCGCTCATCATCGGGAGCGGGTCCGTCAGCTTTGAAATGCTGCGCTACCTGACCGAACGATTGCCGTTTATGATCGCCCCAAGTGGGTTGAATCCAAGTGGCAGCCCATCGCCATCCGGAACGTCTTGCAGTATCTGCTGGCAGCGGCCGAAGAGGGCGCGCAAGCTCGCATCTATGAAATTGGCGGCCCCGAGGTCCTTACATACAAACAAATGATGCTGCGCTTCGCCTCGATTCGCGGGCTTAAGCGGCGCATCGTCACGGTGCCGCTGTTGACGCCGCAACTCTCGTCCTACTGGGTTCATCTGGTGACGCCCATCTCGTCGCGGCTGGCGCAGCCATTGATTCGCGGACTCCACAACGAAGTCGTCGTGGACGACCCATCGGCGCCCGCCGATTATCCCAACGTCCATCCCATCGGATTCGACGAAGCGGTGCTGCTCGCGCTGGATCGCTACGCGACGCTCGGCCCCGAAACCACCTGGTTCGATGCCTATGACGTGCGCACACTTCCCGACGCATTTACCGGCGTGCGCGAAGGCGTCCTCATCGATCGGCGTCAGCGCGAAACCAGCGCTTCTCCGCAGGCGGTCGCCGCCGTATTTAGCGCGCGCCTCGAGCACAGACCGGCTGGCCCCTCGATCGAAAAGCGCCGCCACAATCGCTTGCGCCTGGGTGATATCCCTAGCGACCAAGCGTTCCGTCGCTCCTAGGCGGGCAAGTTCCAGC
>JBDTCU010000046.1:0-6450 GCA_039923415.1 Vulcanimicrobiaceae bacterium | reverse complement strand
ATTACCATCACCCATCTCCAAGCCAGCGAAAATTAGTGCTGGACTTCTAGCCATCTGTTATCCCGCGGCGTTACCACCCAAGGGGGCGGCGGAGAAATCCGCCGCCCCCTTGGCGAAGTTCGGCTGGTGATTAAACTGATGCGGTTAAACGGCCAGCCGGTAATGGTGAACGCCGACTTAATAGAAGCGCTTGAGGAAACCCCGGATACGGTGGTGACCCTGATCTCAGGGAATAAGCTTATCGTCCGAGACTCGATGGAGACCATCCAGGAGCGTATCATCGAGTTCAAACGCAAAATTTACGCCAGCTGATTCGTGGCGGCCGGCGAGCGCCGGCCACTACGACTCCTGCCCAAAGGCATCCTGAGGAAGGCCTGGCGACCCGCGCCAGCAGTTCGCCCGATTCGCTGAAAAGGCACCGAGTGTTGGCCGGAAGCGAATCAGCCGATACACCAGTATAGATAAAGCGCCTGCGGAGAAACCTTTTGGATCTAGCGACACTGCTCGGCCTCATTATCGCGTTTGGGGCAATTTTCGTCGCCGGTTATGTCGGCGGTACGGATCCGCATATTCTTTTCGGCCGCTGGGACGCAATTTTGCTGATCATCGGCGGAACGCTCGGCGCTACCCTGACGTCGTTCCCGATGCGGACGTTCTTCAAAGGCTTTTTCGGCGGTTTCCGGACCGCGTTCACCGAGCCGGCTTTTCACGAGCGCGAAGTAATTGCCACCCTGGTTTCATTCGCCGAAAAGGCGCGCCGGGAGGGTTTACTTGCGCTTGAAAATGAGGCTAACGCGCTGGATGACGAATTCATGCGCAAAGGCGTTCAACTCGTAATCGACGGTCGCGATACCGACATCATCCGTAAAGTCTTGGAGACCGAGGTCAGCTTTGTCCAGGAAACCGGTGCGAAAGCAGAGTCGGTCTTCAATACCCTCGGCGGTTACTCGCCGACCCTCGGAATCATCGGGACGGTGCTCGGTTTGATCGGGATGCTGCGAGGTCTGGCATCGGTCGGCACTTCCACCAATGTCGCCGGAAGCATCGGTGTCGCGACCGCTCAGGCTTTCGTTGCGACGTTTTTCGGAATTCTGTTCGCGAATCTGGTGTGGCTGCCGATCGCAACCAAGATCAAAGAGCGTAACGGCCAACTGTTGCTGCTGCGCGAGATCATGATTGAGGGCATCCTCTCAATTCAGGCCGGCGATAATCCGCGCCTACTCGAAGAGAAATTGCAGGCCTTCCTCGATCCCAACGATCGCGCAACCGAGATAGAAGAAGGCGGCGCGGTTGCCGAGCAGAGCTACGCTACCTAACAGCCCTATGAAGAAATCTCCGCCTCCGCCCGCCTCTCACACCCCGCGTTTGGACGATAGCCGCCCAGGGTTTCTTCAGAGGTCCGCTAGATGAGCCAAGCGCTCAAGACCGCAGCACGCGCGGCCGAGTCGAAATTTCGAAAAAAAGAGGAAGACCAAAAGCTCGAAACTGCCGGCATGATGCGTTGGCTGCTCACCTATGCCGATATGATTACGTTGATGCTCGCGCTATTCATCATCCTATTCTCAATGTCGACGATCAGTCGAGTCAAAGTTCAGAACTTTGCAAGGTCGGTCTCCGGCGGATTCGACAATGTGTGGTCGGTCAATCAACCTCCGGACGGTGGAACCCAAGGCAGTCAAATGTTTAGTTCGAGCGCGAACGTACCGGCAATTCAGAAAGCGCTGCAGCAATATGTCGCGCAAAACAATTTGCAAAGTCGTGTCCAGGTTCATTTGGATCATCGCGGCTTGGTGATTACGCTGCTCTCCGACAAGTCGTATTACGATAGCGGCAGCGCCGACCTGCGCCCGGAAACGATGACGATCCTCGATAACATTGCGAAGTTTCTCAAGAAAACCGATAACCTGATTCGAGTTGAAGGAAACACCGATAACGTACCGATTCATACATCGCAGTTTCCGACCAACTGGGAGCTGTCGACGGCTCGAGCCGACCACGTTGTGCGCTACCTGTACGAACACGACAATATAAAACCAACGCGGCTTTCGGCCGCCGGTTACGGAGAGTTTCACCCACGGACGGGGAACCGATCAGGTGACGAACGGCAGCAAAATCGCCGGGTCGACATCGTGCTGCTCAACGCCAGCATTTCTAATGCTGAAAAGGGTCAATAACCTCCGCTATGTCTAGTCTCTCACAAGAAGAAATTGACGCACTAGTCAATCAGTTAGCCTCACCCGCCGAACCCGAAGCTCTCGAAGCGAAAATCAAGACCTTTGACTTTCGATTCGCCAAACGGCTTGAAAAGTTTTCTAACAACCAGTTGCAAACGCTTCGAACGCTGCACGACAATTTCACGCGGTTGCTCAACAATGCGCTGTCTGTCTACTTGCGCACGCGCGTCGAGGCCACAATCGTTTCGATCGAACAGATCAGCTACGGTGATTTTATCGGCTCGATCGGGACGCCGTCGATCCTGTCGATCTACTCGATGGATCCGCTGCCGGGCAGCGGGATCGTACAAGTCGACCTCAACCTGGTCTTTTCGATCATCGATCGATTGTTGGGCGGCCCCGGCTGGTACCCTCAGAAATTGCGCGATTTAACCGATATCGAGCGCACCCTGATGCAGCGCTTTATGGCTCGCATGCTCAACAGCTATCGTGAATCCTGGAATTACTTGCTGACGCTCTCCTTGAAGATCGAAGCGCTGGATAGTAACCCGCAGTTCATTCCGCGGATCATCCCGCTGGATCAGATTGTGGCCTATGTTTCGTGCGAACTTAAAGTCGGCGACATGACCGGTGTGATGAACTTCTGTTTACCGTATCTCGTTTTGCAATCGATCGGGCCGCAGCTGACCGACTTCCAATGGTCGCCGACCGTGGTCGCCGGCCGCGGAATGACTGAAGAAGATATTCAGCGACTGGCGCGTAATGTCGAGCGAGCCGAGGTCGACGTTCAGGTTGAATTAGGTAAGACGACCGTCTCGCTTCGCGACCTGGTCGCGCTGCAGGCGGGCGACGTCGTGCTTTTCGATAAGCCGACAACCGAGCCGCTTGTTGCTCGAGTCAACGAGAGCCCGAAGTTTCGCGTCTTCCCCGGGGTGAACCGCGAGCGAATGACGGTTCAAGTTGCAAGCATTATCGAGAGCGAGGACCACTAACCTATATGGCGCAGATGCAAAAACTAGCCGACGCAATGTTGGTTGCGGCCGGGACGGTCCTTGGTCGTTTGGTCGAAGCGCCGGCAAGCGCATCCGCGGCGGCGAGGCAGGATCACGAGGGCTCGATTCGGATCGAAGGCGACGCTCTCGTGACCTTGGTTGAAGTCCCGTCGATCGGGGCGCAGGTCGTTGTGCGTTTTGTTAATGCCGAGATCAACCGGGTCGTTGGGATGATGATCGGCGGCGCCGAAGATGCTGCCGAAATGGGCGCGATGCAGTTGTCGATCGTTTCGGAAACGGTCTCACAGGTCGCAAGTGCGATGGGCGAACAGCTGGCCAAAGAAATCGGTGCGGGCACGGATGGAATTCGAGCCGCACTGTGTTCGGACGCCACCAATCTGCCGCCGCCGCCGTTCGAATCCTACACCGGCGTTATTACGGTCTCGGGTGATACCTCGCCCCGGATCGCGATTGATTTTGCCGCGATTACACTCTCAAAGATAACCTCAACCGGTTCTGAGCCGATTGCTCCCAAACCCGAGCAGGCACCGGCCGCGCAGGTGAAGCGGGCTGGCGCAGCGGCCAGCGCCCAGCCGGTGTCGTTTTCCGCAATGACACCGACCCCAATAAAATCGGCTCATCCCGGAGGCGCCAATCTTGACTTGGTCCACGACGTGCCGCTTCAGATCAGTGCCGTGCTCGGCAAAACCGCGCTCCCGTTGCGAGAAGTGGTCGGGCTTACGGCCGGCAGCGTCTTCGAGCTTGATAAGAACTCTACCGATCCGATCGATCTCTATGTGAATAACATCTTAATCGCTCGCGGTGAGGTCGTCGTGGTGGATGATAAATTTGCCGTCAAAATCAGCGAACTCAATCCCAGCGTAGGATAAGCACTTAGGTGCCGATGAACTTTGTTGGCCAGTATATCCTGGCGTTGCTCGTCATGGGACTGTTGCTGTTCGGGTTGTATTCGGTCGTCCGCGCGCTCAGTCGAGGGCGGCTCTTTGCCGGCGCTGATAAGCGCTTGGTCAATGTCATCGAGTCGACCTTTCTCTCGCAGAATACAACGATCCACGTCGTAAAAATCGCCGAGAAATACTACATTGTCGGCGGCGGCAGCGGGAATCTGGCAATGCTGGGAGAGATTGCCCCGGAAAACATCGACCCATGGCTCGAAACCCAGCGCAATCTGTTCGCCGAGCAGACTCGGCCGGTGGCCGGGTTCATGAAGTATCTTCGAAAGCCGCCTCGATGACCGCCGCCGGAAAACTCGTGGCCGGTTTGTGGTCACGTCACAAGCTTTTCTTGATCGTCGGTGCGATCGCGGTTGGACTTCTCTGGATCATTCCAGCGATTGCAGCCGCGGCGGCCGGACCGACCGCGCCGACAATTCCGATCCCGTCGATCAACATCGGGGTCGGCGGCGTGAAGAATCCCAAAGAGGTGGCCTCTTCGCTGCAGATTCTGCTGTTGATTACGGTGCTCTCGCTAGCGCCGACGATCCTGGTGCTGCTGACCTCGTTTACGCGGGTTATCGTGGTTCTCTCGTTTGTGCGCACGGCGCTCGGTACCCAGCAAGTTCCGCCCAATCAGGTCCTGGTTGGGTTGGCGCTGCTGCTGACGTTCTTCATCATGAATCCGGTGATTCGTGACGTCAATCATAATGCGTTCCAACCGTACCTGAAAAGCCAAATCACCCAATCGGTTGCATTGGATCGGGCCGCGGTGCCGCTGCGTAAATTCATGTTTAAGCAGACCCGCCAAAAGGATATCGCGCTGTTCTACTCGCTCTCTGGTGAACCAAGGCCCAAGGCCCAAAGCGACGTCCCGACCTACCTGCTGATTCCGGCCTTCGTAATCTCCGAACTCAAGACCGCATTCGAGATCGGGTTTGCGATTTACGTGCCGTTTATCGTGATCGATATGGTAGTTGCCAGCATCCTGCTCTCGATGGGTATGATGATGATTCCCCCGATTATCATCTCGCTGCCATTCAAAATACTGATCTTCTTGCTTGTCGACGGCTGGAATCTCACCGTCTCGGCGTTATTTCAGAGCTATAAGTGACCTACGCCGACGTCATCACGCTGGGCCGTGAGGCGATCTTTATCACGCTCGTAGTTGCCGCACCGGTGTTGATTCTGGGTCTGATTACGGGACTCGTAATCTCGATCTTTCAAGCGGTTACCCAGATCCAAGAGCCGACCCTGACGTTTATTCCGAAGATCCTAGTGACTGCAATGGCGCTCTTGTTTTTCGGACCGTTTATGCTTGCGTTGCTGGTAGACTTCACCGCCCGGATCTTCGGCAACCTTCACCAGTTCACGAAGTGACGCCGTGATCGACGTTTTCGGGATAACGCCGGAGCGCTTCGAGACGTTCCTGCTGGTGTTGATTCGGGTAACGACGATGCTCTCGGTTCTGCCGGTGTTCTCGGCGGCTCAGATTCCGCGACTCGCTCGAGTCGGCATCGGCATGGTCATCACGTTTGCTGTATTTCAAAGCATTCATTCGATTCTGCCGCTAGCCAGTCTATACGATCTGATCGCCGCGGTCATCAGTCAAATGGTGCTGGGATTGATCTTCGGATTTGTCGCCCAACTCGTCTTTATGGGAATCCAACTGGCGGGCGAGATCCTCGATATACAAATCGGGTTTGCCGTTGCAAACGTCTTCAACCCGATGACGCAGCAATCGATAACCGTAATCGGCGAACTCGAACTGGCCTTGGCCACCCTGCTGTTTCTGGTGAGCGATTCGCATCTGCTGCTCTTGCAGGGCATCGGCGGATCGTTCAACGTGCTGCCGCTGCCCTACATCAATTTGGATCCGAGCGTTGCCGGTAACATTGTGATCTTTTTTACCATGGCAACCATGATCGTCTTCAAAATCGCAGCGCCGGCCGCGATCGCACTCTTTATCACAACCGTTGCATTAGGGTTGATGGCTCGGGTCGCTCCGCAGATGAACGTGTTCGTGGTCGGATTTCCATTACAGATCGGGATCGGTCTGATCATGCTGGCGGTCAGCGTTCCGCTGCTCGGCTACGTGGCTCCCGAACTCTTTCGCGAGATTCCAGGTCAACTGGACGCCGTTATGCGCGGAATGGTCCCCCCCACACCCTAAGGATTCAACTCCGCGGGCAACGCGGCGGATCGGCCGAAGGCCGAACGCGAAGGATTCGGCATAGCGCGTAAAGGGCGCGTAGCCGAATCCACTAGAAGTAACTGAATTGGGCGAGCTTGCTGGCCACGTTTTCGGTGAAGTAGATCCGCTGATCGGGG
>JBDTCU010000045.1:0-7437 GCA_039923415.1 Vulcanimicrobiaceae bacterium | reverse complement strand
CAGCGCGCAAGCGGCCCCGGCGGCGATTCGGTCGCATGGGAACGCCTGGCGTTCCCATGCTCCGGATATGGCCCGGTGTGCTTCGCCGAACGCCCCTTCCCAGGCAAATCGCAGAGCGCGCGCCGGCAGAATATTCAACAACCGGTTGACGTCGGACGTAGTGACGCCGGCGAGTTGCAGTTCGATCGCCTTGGCCCGCTCGGCGTTCCCGCGCTGAGCCTCGACATCAAGCATCGTGATGAGCGAGACTTGAACGTCTAGGGAATTTCCGGCTTTGGTCGCGGTTAAGGCCGCCTGCTGCGCATACCACAGCCTCCGCGGGACATCGTCTTCCAGGTAGTACGAGTTGGATAGCAGGATGTACGCGCGGCTCGCAAGGCTATAGAGACCGCCCTCGATCGCGAGTTCAGCGGCCTGCATTCCGGCTTTCTTAGCAGATTCGGTATCACCCAAATATTGCGACGCGAATCCCAAGCGCTGCCACATCTTGGCGCGCACCACATCTGAATCGACGGTGCGCAACACGTCGGTTGCGTGTTCGATTGCGGCTTCTGCCATCTTTCGATTATTCGTCAGCGCGTAATACCCGGCGAGAATTGCGGCGACTTCTCCTCGAGCCTCCTGTGAGATACCGGATAATGCGAGCAACGGTTCGAGCAACTGCGTAACATCCCGCCCCTGGTTGATCAGGACCAGTGCGAGCCGAATGGCAAGCTGGGCGTGAGCCTCCGGACCCGAGGCCTTGACGATCGCCCGTTCAAAAAGGGACTCGGCCTTATCGAATTTTCCGACACCGGCTTCATGCAAGGCTCGCATTCCGAGCACCCAGGAGTGGGTCCGCAGCACGTCCGCCGGCAATTCGCCAAGCGCGGATTGAACGGCATCGTCGTGGCCCTGTTCGACCAGTCCGAAACCCAAGTATTCCAGCAGCCGCAAAACGTTCGCGTCCGAGGCCGCCTGCCCGTAGAGCGTCAGCGCGGCCGGAATATTTCCGGCTTTCTCGAGTGCGTCGGCAGCCTGCAAGCGCATTCGGCCGTAAGCGATTTCGCCTTCCAGCTCCAGCTCATGTTTGAGGAAGTCGCGAAATAGATCGTGACAGCGATAGACGCCGGGGCGGTCAGCGTAGATAAACGACACACGGCTGCGCAGTTCTTCGACGATATGTTTCCCGCGATCGAAGTCCGCATGCTTGAGCACCGTCAAATCGATCTCGGGCAGCAGCGACGCAAATTTTAAGAACTGCTGCTCGTCCGGCGACAACCCTTTGTAGACTTGCTCGGCCAGAAAACTGTAGACCATCTCGCGGGTCGACGCGGCGATACCGCGCAGATCCACCGACCGCGTCGAACTGCGCAGCGCAAAACTGAGCGCGGTCGGCCAGCCGTCGGTCATTTCGAGAATCTCAGCCAATTCCTCATCGCGCACACCGACGCGGGCGGCTTTGGCGGTAGCGCGCGCTTCATCGATTGTGAAGCGCAGATCGATTTCGTCGATACTGAGATTGGTATCGCCGTAGGCCATCCAGGAGGCGACCGGCAAGTCCAATGCAGTACGCGATGCGATCACCCACTTCACGCGTCCTTTAGTGCGTTCGGCGAGCGAGACGATAAATTTCGTGATCTCCGGATCGTGCTCGGCAATATGCAAGTCGTCGATAACGATGATTCCGCTGAAGGCCTTAATGTGCGCGTGCATCCACATCGCCAAGTCGATGCCGGGCGACGGCGCTTTGAGGCATTTTTCGTATGCACCGGAAACTGTTTTTCGAACGTGCGGCGCGATCTCGGAGAGCCGGTCCGCGAAACCGCGGACGAATCCGAGCAGAGCAGCATTTTCAGAATGTACGTCATAACGCACAAACGGCTCCGTAACGGTCTCCAAATATTGGCGCAACGCGACCGACTTGCCGTAGCCGGCGGGCGCAATGATCAATACGATCCGCGCGATTGAGGCAGATGCGATCCGCTCGATAACCCGCGGCCGGTGAATCGGGGTGAAGACCCCACCCGAGTCGATCCGTCCGTCGGCCCGTACCGGTCTAATCATACCAGTGCTTTCTACGCCCCGATTGCAGGGGCTTCCTGCAATTTAGGGATACGGCTCCTGGGTTCCGTCGTAGAAGCCCAGCAAATGCTCCTCCAGGTGGAGGAGTGCAAGCTGCTTATCGAGCCGCTGATAGTCGCCCAAAAAAATTCGACGGAATTCATCCCACGATGCTTTATCGTCCCAGACGTCTATGGTGAGATAGATGCCGGCCTGGGTTCCGTGCCGGAAGAGGCGAGTGCGCCGGTAGCCCGGATGCTTTTTGAAGAGCAGGGTCCAGGGCCCGGTCGATCCGTAAGCGTGCTCGAACGCGCGTGCCTGGGACGGATGCACGCGGTAGCGATAAAAAATCTCGACCATCAATCGCCGGTAGTTCGATGCCGCCCTGCGCGTTTTCATCTCGTTTCTAGGACTTTCTTACTTGCCGAAAGCCCCATTGCCGGGACACCTGAACAAGCCATTTTGGGCGTATACTACTAGTTCACTTTTTCGCTGGTTCGAGGGTCTCTTCGTTCCGCTTGGCGATCGTTCGTGTGCGGCGGGACCGACGAATCGGGGCATCTCGGAGGTTTCTATGAGATCAGCTTGGCTCGGCCGATCGGCGTTCATCGCCATCCTGGGTTTCTCACTGTCGGCTTGCGGCGGCGGTTCATCCGGCGGTGCGAACAGCAATATCTTGCCCGCCGGTCCGGGCGCGGCACAAGGAAGCGCTGCAATTGTCGTCAGCGGAACGATCGACGGCAGCGGTCCGTACTTGCTCGCGAACAAACGGCGTCCTGAAGCGCTCAGGGGGCGGTTTCCGCGGGCATTGCTGTCGCTCAAGAATGTCACCGTCACCGGAACGCTCTTTCCGGGCGACGCCGGCGTCGAGCCGGTGCGGAACACCGTCACGATCCCCACACCGGGAACCGTTTATGCCGCAACCGTCTCATTTTCAAACGTTCCGGTTCACAACAACCAGTGGGTCATCCTAGAGTTTGTCGGCAACGCGACGGATGGAAGTCAGATCGCTTTAGGAGAACTAGCCGGACTCGTCAACGTCACAAGTTCTCCGACAAACAGCGCCGCGCTGACGAAAACCACCACTCAAACATTTCAAGCATTTACAGAGTTGCTTGCGCAGGGTGACTTGAGCACGTTTGACCTCGACAACACGCCGGCACTCGCCACCACATTAACCACCGACGTTGCGGCGACGCACGTCGCGGTCGACCCGACAACCCAGCTTTTCTCGGTCGGCGGCCTCACCTCGATCGTGAATTCACTCGAGCCGCTGTTCGAGCGCGATCTCACCATCAGCTCAAGTCCAACCCTTGGTGGGACGTTAACCCTGATGCGCGACTGGACAAACGCCGGCGAAGTGAACTTAGCAAACGAAGAAACGGCGTTTAGCGGTTTGTTCTCGTTTCTTGCAGCGCTGCAAAACGCTCCCACTGTGAGCTTTGCGTGGGGCAGCAACGGCAACTGTCCGTTGGGATCCGGAAACCCTCCCAACGTCCCGCCCGTGGTCACAGTTAAGCCTTTTGAAGCGAGTGCGTGTCTGTTTGCAAACCCCACGGGTTCGATGACCATTCGTAATGTTTACGGCGGCCATATCATTCTCGACGTGACGAACAACGTAAGCGGCGCCGGCGCGCCGTTCGACGGTGGTCACTTATCCGTCGCCGGCGAGGCACCCGGCACTCACCCGGTTACCGTGCCCGACACCCTCACATCGTCGACATTCACCGTTAGCGACCCGGCGGCCTTCGCGTTCGGACCGGCATTTTGGGGAGGCAGCTTCGGTAACGCTCAGCTTGGCGGGTTTTTTACAACGCAACCCAACTTTGGGACTACACTGCAGTCCGACACGTTCTTCACACTATTCTCCCGCAATTTTTCAACGCTTGCGGCGCGCGTCATCCCGAAGAGTCCGCCCTACGGTGCGACGACCCCACACAATCAAATCGTGGTCGACACATTTAACCCCTGGGCGATCCCAAGCGCCGACATGGCACTGTGCGGCGGCATCAGCTGTTTTGCGCTGAGCTCTACCGGGACGCTGACCGTTACCCGGCCGTTCGCAGATGGCGGAAACGATCTAGCCTTCTTCAATTGGAAGGCCGGTGGCAAGGCAACCCATATCGCAACGGCCAGCGGCGGAGGCTACAGCATAACCTTCAGCGGCCCGGGCGGTGCGACGCTGACATCCACCACGCCGACGGCGCTGGAAGCAAATCAACACTTGACCGTAACGATGGATTTTACCATGCCCAACGATCAGGTAACCATCAGCGCTTCGGACGCCGCAAACAGCAACGTCTATTCAGGTACCGGTACCCTGTCGTTCGGGAGCGCGAACCTCACCATGAATACGTCGCGGACGGTAAAGATAAAGCAGGT
This sequence comes from Vulcanimicrobiaceae bacterium, assembly GCA_039923415.1. GTDB lineage: Bacteria > Vulcanimicrobiota > Vulcanimicrobiia > Vulcanimicrobiales > Vulcanimicrobiaceae > JALYVT01. Next base: position 3,012 of record JBDTCU010000045.1, on the reverse strand, counting down.
CGTCATCACGATTTCCTACACCGGAGGCGCAGGCACGCACACGCTTACGAACATCACGGCACCACAATTCTAAGACGCGCCTTTGCCGGCGCGTGCGCTTCTGTCGTTCTGTGCCACCCAGTTGTCACTGCGCGCGGTTAAATTCAAGTTGCCGCATCGCTCAAAGCCGACAGGTGCATGACAACGATGAATCTCGACACGACGCTCCTTAAAATCGACACCTTGCTCAAACAGAGTATCGCTCTGGTTTGGCGCAGCTTGCCCGAACCCGAACGGACCGCCGAGGAGCTGCATAACGAAATGCTGCGGCTCACGATGCGGGCATTGGGGAACTTTACCGACGATCTGAACGCATTCGAAGCTCGGCACGGCGGACCCGGGAACGCCGGAAAACCCTGGAACTCAGCCGACGACGAGGAGCTTAGCGCCCTCTTTGGGAGCGGCAACACAATCGCCGATTTGGCAACCTATTTCCAGCGCACTCATAACGGCATTCGCGCCCGCTTAGTAAGACTGGGTCTGGTCGACGGCGACTTGACGAAGGCGGCCTTCATCACAAAGGCTGCATAGGCGGCCGCGCGGTCGTTTGTCTGCGCGTGAAGCATCGCGGTCTGCGCGCGCTGGGCTGCGGTCGGCGGTGCGAATCCAGCTTGGAATGTGCCGATCTGGGTTTGCAGCGCCTCGCGCAATCGATCTTGCAGAAAATCGTTATCCTGATCGTTCTGCGGATTCGAGGTCATCGTAAGCATCAGAGCCGTTGCGCCGGGAGTCTTCGTCGAGTTGAGATTGTTCAGAATAGTGTCGAGCCGCGAGAGATCGCCGAACAGTTCCCGCAGTTGGGATTGTCGTTCACCCAGTTGGGTTTGCGTCCAGGTATTGCGCGGGTCGGCTTTCACCGTAATGGGTCTGCGCAACACCGTACCGTCGATTGTGAGTTGAGCAATATACTTGCCCGGGAGCACCTGCGCCCCCGAACTGTAGCCTTTATTCCATGCCGGGGTGAAATTCCAATCGACCGGCGGCTGTTCGCTCAGATCCCAGGTAACCCGATTCATGCCGGCTTGATTGGTGATGTCCACAATCTGTTTTCCACCTTCGTCGTGCGTTCCCGAGCGCCGAACCACTCGACCGGTCGAGTCCAGAATCTCCAGCCGCGGGGTTTGTTTTGCCGGGCCTCTCAAATAAAACGTAATAATCGCTCCGTACGGCGGCGAACTCCCATCTGCCGGCGTTTGCCAGAAGTCTGTGACTTGATACAGATATGCCTCACGCACCGGAAACAAGAAGCCGTCGTGATCTCCAGGCAGACTTACGGCGTCCTGAGCCGTTCGAAACATCTGCAGTGGCGTAATATCGTCAAGAATCCAAGCACCGCGTCCATGCGTGGCAACGATCAAATCATTGGCAACCGGATGAATCTGAATATCTCGTACCGAGGTGGGCGGCAGGTTCACGTTTAGCGGCTTCCATGAGCTGCCGCCGTCTAACGACGCCCAAAGACTGTTCTCCAATCCGGCATAAACGATCTGCGGATTATGCGGATCCTCGCGCACGCTGCGAACTTCCTGATCGAGAGGGAGCCCAGTCGCGATCGATCTCCAAACTCGACCGTAGTCATGCGTGACGAACAGATGCGGCGAGCGATCTCCAAGAAAATGCGCGTCGTACGCGGCGTATGCAGTACCCGGATAGCGCTTGGAGGCGGAGAGACTCGCGAATCGTCCTTCGGCATTGACCGTTCGGGGTGTGACGTTACTCCAACGTTTACCGCCGTCGCGAGTGAGCTGCACGTATCCATCGTCGGTTCCGATCCAGATGAGGCCGCGCGCAATCGTGGAGGGTTCGATGTAGATAATCGTGCCGGTTGTTTCGGCGCCGGTTCCATCCAGGGTTACGCCGCCCCCGACAACTTCGTGCGTCTTGATATCACGAGTAAGATCCGGACTGAGCACGCTCCAACGTTCGCCTCGATCGTGCGTGGAGAACAGGACGTTGCCGCCGTAAAAGACGTGATGCGGGTCGAACGGGTCGAAGGCGAGCGGAGCTTCCCAATTAAAACGATAGCGCAAGTTCTTTGGGTCGACCACATTCTGATCGGTCAGATACGGCGAAATCGTCCGCGATTGAGTAGTGCGTAGATTCATCACATCAAGTTCGCCGGCGAAGTTTCCGCCTGCGCTGCTAAGCCAGACATACTCGGGGTCGGCCGGATCCGGCAGCACCCAGGTGCCGTCCCCGCCGCCTACGTCGCGCCATTGGCTCGACGAAATACCGTCGGTTGTTAAGCCGTTATTAGGCGCGCACCAGACCGCGTTATCTTGCAGCGGGGCGCAAACGTTGTAAGGGTTGCGGTTATCGTAGCCGATGTGATAGAGCTGAGAAATCGGCAGGATGTTTGCCCAGTTCCAACTCTCACCGCCGTTTTGCGAAAAGACGACACCGCCGTCGTTGGCCTCGATGATCCGTTTACCGGCAGCCGCAATCCACATCTCGTGATGATCGCCGTGAATATTGTTGGCGATCTCTTTAAACGTCTTGCCCCCGTCGACGCTTTCGGTTAAGTGCACCGAGGCTGAAAACAGATGGTTTTCATTCGTCGGGTCGACCGCGATTTCGCTAAAATAGTAGGGACGCTCATCGATGTCGGGATTTCTCGACACCATCTGCCAGCTCTCGCCGCCGTCATCCGAGCGCCACAGCAAACCTTGCTTGGATTGAATTAGCACGTAAATGCGCTTTGGGTTACTGACCGAAATTGCGATCGCGATCCGCCCCAGCGTATCGGTCGGCAGACCGTGTCCTTGGAGCTTCGTCCAGGTTGCGCCATTATCGAGCGAACGGTAGAGCCCGTCTTGCGGACCGCCGCTCTGTAAACTCCAAGCGGTGCGGCGCTCTTGCCATATGCCGGCGTAAATCACATTCGGGCTGCCCGGAACGCGCGCCATCTCGCTGATGCCGCTGCTGGGTCCAACGTACAGAGTTTGGCTCCAGGTCGCTCCGCCATCGGTCGAG
>JBDTCU010000044.1:0-3363 GCA_039923415.1 Vulcanimicrobiaceae bacterium | reverse complement strand
CCAGCGGCTGTTCTTGCTGCTGCTTGAGCAGTTCGGCGATTTGATCGAGATCATGGCGCGACTGCGTCACTCGTGCCCGTGGGACCGAGAGCAAACTCACCGCACGCTCGTGCCGTATTTGATTGAGGAGACGTTCGAAGTCGTCGAAGCGATCGAGGATCAACACAACGAGGGTCTCTGCGACGAGCTCGGGGATCTGCTCTTGCAGATTGTATTTCATTCCCAACTCGGCACCGAAACCGGAAAATTCACGGTCGCCGATGTGATCGATTCGCTCGCGAACAAGATGATTCGCCGCCATCCTCACGTCTTCGGCGATGCGGTGGTCGAAGATACCGAGGCCCAATGGAAAAACTGGGAGCAGCTCAAATCGCAAGAAGCGACCGGGCAGAAACGCAGCAGCCGGCTCGAAGGCATTCCCAAACATCTCGGCGCGCTTCAACGCGGCCAGCGAATGCAAGAGAAAGCCTCACGGGTCGGTTTCGATTGGCCGCGCCCCGAGCAGATACTTGAAAAGCTCACCGAAGAGTTGGCCGAACTCGCGCAAGCTCGCCGCGAAAAACATGATGACGACCACGTACGCGAAGAACTTGGCGATGTGTTCTTTACAATCGTCAACTTCTCGCGCGCGCTCGGTATCGATGCCGAAGCCGCGATGCGCGAGGCCAACGAAAAGTTTTACCGGCGTTTCTCGTTCATGGAACGGCACGCGGCTCAAGCCGGCACATCACTAACCGACCTGACGCTCAATGAACTCGAGGATTTGTGGCAACTGGCGAAAACCAACGCAGCCTAATTCGTTTGCGCATGAGCGCGCACGATGCGCACTACGGGGGTAACCTGGTCGACGGGGCGCGGATGCTGGCGCTCTTCGGCGACGTTGCAACCGAACTGCTGATTCAGATGGACGGCGACGAAGGTCTATTCGTCGCATACGACAGCGTCGAGTTTTTGGCGCCGGTCTACGCCGGCGATTACATCGAAGCCGAAGGAAGGATCATGAGCGTCGGCAACACCTCGCGCAAGATGTCCTTCGAAGCCCGCAAGGTCGTCGTCGCGCGCTCCGACATCAATGCAAGCGCTGCCGACGTTCTAGACCCCCCGACCATCGTTTGCCGCGCCTCCGGAACCTGTCTCACCCCGAAAGAAAAAAAGCGCAAATAGCGAACGCTAGATCAGGCGTTCGTGGGTACGTTTTTTCCAGACGAAGGTGTAGTACGAGAATTGAAGCGCTAAAGCGACGCAGAATGCCGCCGGATAGCCGAACCAGACGCCGTCCAAACCGATCTTCTGCATCAGCAGATACGCGACCGGAACTTCGACGGCGGCGATCGAGGCGATCGTGAATGCGGTCGGCCAAAAGACCGTTCCGCTGCTGCGCATGATGCCCGAGAGCACACTTGAGTTGCCGAAGATCACGTAGCTCCACAGAGTAATCATCAGCAGCGTATGCGCGATGACCAGCGTGTTGCGATCGGTGATGAACCACCCCAGGATGTCCCAGGCGAAGATGTAGCAGAGCCCGATGATGATCGCACCGATGATGTAGTTCAGTACGACCGCGGAGCGCACTACGCTATTGAGTCTATCTTCGCGCCGCGCGCCGATGCACTGCGCACCGAAGATCGAGCCTGCGATCCCAATGCTGATTGCCGGAAATTGGACATACCCGACCACCTGATTGACTGCACCATAGGCGGCGGTCGCATTCGAACCAAATCGGTTGACGAAGGTGATCACCGCAATTTCGGCGAGGGCCACCATGATGATCTGGAGTCCGGTCGGAACCCCGATCCTCACGACGGCCACGAAGATCTTCCAGTCGATCTTGAGATCGGAAAGCGTCTCCATATCAAAGCGCAATGGATGATCGACGCGCGCCAGGTAGATCAGCAGCGCCAAGAACGAGACCGTGTTCGCAAAGAAGCCCGCGAGGGCAGCGCTCGGAACACCCATTTGCGGCAGGTCGAGCCATCCCCGAATTAAAGCTGGGGTCGCGATAGCGGAGAGCACCGTACCGATGATGAGGAAGTAGAACGGGGTCTGCGAATCGCCGGTCCCGCGCAGCAAAGTGGTGTAGACCAAGTATGGGAAGAAAATCGGCAGCATCAGAAAGATGATCCGCGCATAGGCGGCCGCGTCATCTAGAATGTTGGCGGGGGTGCGGATTGCTTGGAGCAGTTCGCGTGAGAACAGAAAGCCGAGCGCGCCGATCACCACACCGAGAATGATACTGACCGAGAGTGTGGTCCCGGCGACCCTCTTCATCTTATGCAGGTCTTTGGCGCCGAAGGCTTGTCCGATCAAGACGGTGCTTCCGCTCGAGAGCCCGATCACGAATGAAATTAGCAAGAAGATGATCGGGAAGAGCGAGGAGACGGCCGCCAGTGCGTTAACCCCGATCATCCGGCCAAGAAAGATGCTGTTGAGTGTCTGCGAGGCCGACTGCAATATATTGCTGAGCATCAGTGGAATTAAGAACACGAGAAAGGGCTGCCACATCGGCTTGGACTCATCGAAAATGTTTATGCCCGCTCGGCCGCGTTGTGCCATCTCGCAGGGTTGTGCCCGGCCCTCGTCCTACCCTTGCGCTCATGCGGCTCGATAAGTTCATGAAAGTCTCGCGACTCTCCAAGCGCCGAAGCGAGGCCCACGAAGCACTCGAACACGGCCGGATAACGAAAGCCGGCAGCCCGCTTAAGCCCGGCTATCAAGTCAAGCCCGGCGACGTCTTAGAGATTCACTACGCCACTAAATTTGTTACGGTGGTCGTTCGAGAAGTGCCGCTGCGTATGACTCCGAGCGTTAAACCGGCCGACCTCTACGCCGTTCTCGACTCACGCAAGGACGAACCGGCGGAGTGGATCTAGGCCGGACGGAGTATGGCGAGTTCACTTTCCGGAGATACGAAAGACGCGCTCACGCGCGAACTTCCGTCGAACGGCCACTGTCGCGATGCGCTGCTCGCCGGCCTCGCGCTCTACGGCGCCCTTCCTACGCAGGATGACATGAGCGTTTTTGTGACCCAGCGGGCGGCGGCGGCGCGGCTCTTTTGGACGTTGCTGCAGCCCGACGAAAAGAAGCGCCATCCGATTCAAAAAAAAACTGGTGCGCGCCTGTATCGTACGCCGCGCTACGAGATCAAGATCCCTTTGCGTTTGCAGCCGATACCGGCAAAGCCGGCGCACAAATGCGATCGCGTCATGGAGTTGCGGGGCGCGTTCTTAGCCTGCGGCTCGCTCTCGGCGGGCGCGCAGGGTTATCACCTCGAGTTTGTCCTCTCGGACGAACTGCGCGCGGTCCGACTCGGCTGGATGCTGCGCTCGACCGCGCGCGCGCCTAAAGAGATCGAACGCAAACGGC
>JBDTCU010000043.1:0-6913 GCA_039923415.1 Vulcanimicrobiaceae bacterium | reverse complement strand
GCGCTGAATATCTCGCCGACGTGCACGCGCACCGTCGTGCCGTCGAGTCCGGTCGGCATCGGCGGGATTGTCTTGTGCGTTCTCGCAGCAAATCTGCGTGCTTTCGCCGCGCTGTAGGTATACGCGTATTCTCCCGGCGTCGAGACGAAGAACCTTTGCGCGCGCCGGTATCCCGCCGGCAGGGCGCTCGGTGTCCGCACCGCGAATCGCAGATGGGCTCGCGCGGCGTTTAGTGTTGGGTAATAGCTGCGATGGGGCTCGGTAATCGTGAGGATCGTCCCGAACTCTCGAGCTTGCGGGGCAATCCGTAATTCGTGCAGCTGCGCTTGGGTCAGATCGACCGGTACGAACTCCTTCGGCTGGAATATAGCGAGCAGCGTACTCCCATATCCGCCAAGCGGCGTGAAGACCAGTGCGAGAATAACCGCAACTGCGAGCAACCCCGCTGCCGGCATGTACCGGGCTGCGCCACTAAGCTGTTTCACGGTAGGTATCCCTTCGCAAGCGCGCTTATTAACTTTGTACTGCAAAGTTACGATCTTGTCAAATTGGCTACTCCACTTTTCGCTCCCGCCGCACCCAAAACTAGGTCTGAAGGTCCATCCGGATGGGGGCGGGAACCTCGGCCGAGTCCGGAAGTCGATCCGTATCGTCATAAACGTAGGGTCCTGACCGGCTAAGAAATTTTTTCAAAGAGCGCTGAGCTCGCTAGAGTACCCGCTCGATGGCATCGGGTCGCCGTCGCGGAGGAGTTCTAAAGTGCACGCCAGCCCTCGACCTGCAAAGGGTTAGGTAAACATTGTCTACGGAGATCCTCATCTCGAGCGACCCCTGGGAGAACCGGGTCGCCATACTGGAGGATGGCCAGCTCTCGGAAATCTACATCGAGCGCGAAGAAAAGGTCATCGGGTCCATCTACAAGGGAAAAATCCAGAACGTGCTGCCCGGTATGGGTGCCAGTTTCGTCGATATCGGTCTGGGGCGAAATGCCTTCCTCTACGTCGACGACATCAACAAGACGCCGATGAACATCGGCGAAGTCGAAATCACCCAGGGCCGTCCGGGTTGGACCATCGGCGAGAAGGTTAATCGAGGCGACGATGTCTTGGTGCAGATCGTCAAGGAACCGCGCGGGCTTAAGGGCGCGCGCATCAGCACCAATATCTCGCTGCCGGGTCGTTACTTGGTTTTGATGCCGACCGGAAAATACAGCGGCGTCTCGCGCAAGATCGAATCGGCCGACGAACGCAATCGTCTCAAAGCCGTGATGAAACGGATTCGTCCCGAAGGTATGGCGACCGTCGTGCGCACCGCGGCAGCCAATGTCAGCGAAGCCGAACTCATTGCCGATCTCGGTGTCTTGATCCGCATGTGGCACGGCATTCTTGAAACGTTCAAACGTGCGGCATCGCCCGCGCTTCTGCACAAAGACATGAACCTGATCTATAAAGCGGCGCGCGATTTCATTACGCCGGATATCGACAAAGTGCTGATCGATAACGAGGACGAGTACAAGAAAATCCGTGATTTTCTGCAATTGCTCGGACCCCAGTATTTAGATCGGGTTGAACATTATAATAGTGGCCGCTCGCTCTTCAAAGATTATAAGATCGACGAAGAACTTGCCAAGCTGATGCGCCCCAAGATCAACCTTCCTTCCGGGGGGTCGATCGTGATCGAAACGACCGAGGCGCTTACCGTGATCGACGTCAATAGCGGCAAGTTCATCGGCGGGAAAAATCTCGAAGATACGATCGTCAAGACGAATGTCGAAGCCGCGGCTGAGATCGCTCGTCAGGTGCGTTTGCGCGATATCGGCGGGATCATTGTTTGCGATTTCATCGACATGAATACCGAAGGATCGCGCAACAAGGTCATTACCACGCTTGAAAACGGATTGCGTCTGGATCGCACCCGTGCAACTATTCAGTCGTTCAGCGCACTCGGCTTGCTCGAGTTTACGCGCAAGCGCGTCGGGAAAGATCTCAGCGCGCAGTTGCGCGGATCGTGCCCAACCTGTTCGGGACTCGGAACCGTGCTCAGTTCGCAAACGATGGCGATCGAAGCGTTCCGCAAGATTCGCACCGAGGGAACCCAAGACGGCAAGCACAACCATCCGGTTTTGGTCGAGACCGCGCCCAGCGTTGCGGCTCAGATGGACTTCTGGTACGAAGACGAATGCGAGTCGCTCTCCAAACTCTTAGACGCACCGATTCACGTGCGGGTCGATCCGATGCTGCATCCCGAGCGCGTGCGCGTACGCATTGCGGCCGATGGTCTCAAAGAAGATGGCAAACTGCGCGTCGGCGACGAACACGAAGTAGATCTGCTTAACGGCCGCTTGCCGAACGCGGACTCGGCCGCCGCAGTGGTCGGCAACCGGATTATCGAAGTCGAAAACTCCTCAAACATCGCAGGTCAAACCGTGCGGATCAAAATTCTCGATATCGATGACGACGGGGTGCTGGCCGAACTGATGACTCCGGTTGCCGCAGCCGGCGGTGACGCCAAGAAGAAACGCCGTCGTCGCGGGGGACGCAAAGCTCCGCTCACCGAGCAAGAGCAGAAGCAGCAGCTTAAAGAGCTCGCCGAAGAAGCCGCGAAATTCGGCAGCTCGCGCCCGCCGATCGGGATCACCACCGTTACCGAACAAGAAGAGGCTGAGGACCGCGCACTCAGCGCAGAAGTCAAAGCCGAGAAAGCGGTCGATGCGATCGTTGTCGGCGCGCAAGCGCCGGTCGCCGAGGAAGGCGAGGGCGGCCATCGCAAACGCCGTCGTCGGCGCCGTCGTCGGGGCGGGCGTGGCGGCGAGCACACCCTCGAGGTCGGGATTACCGAACAGAGCGCTCACGCCCAAGTCGCAGCCGGCGAAACTGCCCATGACGAAGATGAAGACGAAGACGAAGACGAATCGGCTGCGCCGCCGAGCGGTTCGCGCATTGGCGAATCTCAGCCCGCAGACGGTCAGCGTAAGCGTCGTCGACGTCGTCGCCGCAGTGGCCGCGGCCGGGAACAGGAAGCCGGAGCCGCACCGCAGTCGAACGGTCCGCTGACACCTCCAACAAGCGTTCCGGAGGCGGTGCCGCCGGCAGCCGAAGCGGTACCGGATCGTCATATCTTTCGGGTTGCGGCCAACGGTAACGCCGAATCGACCGGACGAACCGCGCCGCGCGAACCATCGCGCGCGATCGCGCCGTGGAATCGCAAAGTGCAGCCGCCGGCCGTCGATGCTCCGCCGCCGCACATGCGAGCGCCCGAGGAAACAACCCAAGTCACGAAGCCGACGCGTCGTCGCGCCGTGAGCGAGGCACCCAAACGCGGAGGAAGGCTCGAGCCATCGAAGGTCGCCGCGCTGCCGAGCCCGGCGCCGGACGAGAAGCCCAAACGGATCGCGCGCAAGAAAACGGAGGCAGTCGAGCCGGCCCGCGCCCCAACGGCCAAACGCGTAGTCCGAAAGAAAGCAGCGCCAGCGGTTGCCGAGAAACCAAAACGCAAACCGGCCGCGAAACCCGCAGCCAAGAAAACGAGCGCGACCAAATCGACAACCCGTCGCAAGAAGTCAAGCTAACGACCCAAACGCAAGGGGCTCGCGCATGGCGTGGGCCTCTTGCCGTATTCGTTGACTATGACGGTACGATAACCGACCTCGACACGTTTGATGTGCTGGTGCGGGAAAGCGCCGATCCGGGCGAGTGGGATCGGCTCGAAGAACAGCTTCACGCCCGCGAGATGTCCCTTCGCGACGTATTGGCCGCGCAGGCAAAGCTGATTCACAGCAGCCTCGATGATGCCGACGACCTTCTGGCAGGCTCGACCACGTTCGATCCAACCTTCGCCGGCTTCGTGAGGCGCTGCGCGCAAGAACGAGCCGCGCTGACCGTGCTCAGTTCCGGTATTGGGCCGTTGATCGAGCGGGCCTTCGAACGAAACGGCCTGCAGGGTGTGTCACTCCTTGCCAATGGGATTTCACCGAGTCCAACCGGTTGGGTGATGAATTTCCGCGACGCTTCCGACAACGGTCACGATAAAGCTCAAGTGGTCAAATTCGCCCGGCGAATCGGCAGCACGAGCGTTTACATAGGCGACGGTTACTCCGATTTCGATGCGGCGCTTGTCGCCGACATTCGCTTTGCCAAACGCGGCCGTTCGCTCGAGCGCCATCTAACCGCACTGCGTGAACCGTTTTCCGCCTTCGATCGCTTCAGCGACATCGAAGCGCATTTGTTCTCTGGGACACCTCCGGCGCGGGCTTGATTTAAGCTCACCTGATCGATTTTTAAAATCTTTTGATTTCCCGATAAGAGCTGACGCGGTAGGATGTTGTCATGCGAATTCTGTTGGCTGCGTTTTGGACGGCCATCGCTCTTAGCTCGGCAGCCGCGCACGCGGCGAACACCTCCGGCCTGGCACGCTCCGATATCGCTTCGTCCCTGAGTGCGATGGGCGGCGCAGCCAAATTGCGCGCCCTCACTACGGTTGAATACAACGCGGTCGGCACCCGGATGATGGTCGAGCAGTCCGAACGGCCACGCGGCCCATATTTCATCGATCATTTCCGGATTCACGAGGTTCGCGATCTCGTTCGTTACCGCTCGCGCATCGACGAGAGCCACGAGGGTTACGCCGCGGACAAATGGTGGCTGCAGCAGACGGAGCCGATCGCATCGACGACGATTTTAAATGACGATGTCGCGGCGGCGCTGACGGATGGAAAGTATACGTTTGCGGGCGGCTATTTGGTGCAGCAGAATCAGGAGCAATTCGCGTTCGCTCCGGAGCGGGTGTTATTGACGGCGCAGGCGGCCGGCGACCTTCGCGCGCAACCGGATGTCTTACTGCACGGAATGCGCCACCATGCGTTGGCTTTTACCTGGCGTGGTGCGCCCTGCGAACTCTTCATCAACGCCGAAACCAGCATGCCGTGGGCGATTCGATGGACGCGTCCGTATCCGTACCAGACGTTCCTCAACGCATGGGGCGACATTACCACAACGCTCACCTATACGAGTTGGTCGCTGGAGCCCTACGGAATCTCATATCCGCGTGAATGGACGTTCGAGCGGGTGGGGCTTCCCGATCAGCAGCTAGCCATCGTTCAGCTTCGTCTGAACGCGCCGGTTAACGACTCCGCGCTCACCGTGCCGGCGGGAATGTACGCCGCGCACCATGGCAAACTGCGCAGAGTATCCGATGTTTCGCTAGGCCTTGGGGGCTCGGGACCGCCTCACGAGATTGCTCCCGGAATTCTCGAATATCCAGGCGGCTGGAATGTTGCCTTCGTCAAACAAGATGACGGCGTGATTGTGATCGAGGCACCGTGGTCCCCGAACTATACGCAGCGCGCCTTCGACGAGGCGAAGAAGCGCTATGGCGTGCCTATTAAAGCCGTCATTACCACCTCGGACTCATGGCCGCATATTGCAGGCGTGCGCCAGGCCGTCGCGCGCGACATTCCGGTCTATGCCTTGGATCTCAACGAACCAATTCTCAGACGGCTGATCACCGCGCCGCACCAAATGGACCCGGACTTGCTCGCGCAACACCCGCTAGCGGCAAAGTTCCGGTTCGTTCGCAATGATCTCGAGGTCGGCAGCGGTCGCAACCGACTAAAGATCATTCCGTATCGGACCGCTACCGGCGAGCGGCAAATGATGGTTTATTTTCCGGAACATCAGCTTCTTTACACAAGCGATCTGTTCTCCGGTGACGGAAACGGCGGCTGGTTCACGCCTCAATACCTGCATGAGATGACCGGCGCTGTGGAACGCGAGCATGTCGCGGTTAAAACGATCTTCGGCATGCATTACGACGCAACGCCTTATGCGAGCGTCGTCGACTATCTGAAAGGATTTTCACATGTTCAATAGCATGGTTGTCGCGCTTCTTCTGCTGTCGACACTAAGCGGAGCCGCTTTGACACCGGCAAATGCATCGGACGCGCATCTTGGAACGATGATGTTTCTGACCGGCTCCTGGAGGTGTGACGGCGTCTTCCCGGCCAGTGGTAAGACGATTTCATCGACAATGACGTTCGGTCTCGACATGGGCGGCGCTGCGCTCGTCAAACACCATGATGACACTTCATCTCAGGCGTCATACCACGCAATCGAGCTATGGGCGTACGATACTGCAGAGAAGCGTTTCAGCGCAGCAGTCCAAGATAACTCCGGCGGCGTCCGAGAATTCACTTCGCCCGGGTGGGTCGGGAGCACACTGGTGTGGACGAGCGCTTCATCGGTTAAGCCGCTGCAGCAATTTGCCTACAAGAAAAGAACTATGGATGTGTTTTCGGTTGATTGGCGCGTCTCGCGAGACGGAAGCAACTACGTTGTCGGCGATACGCTGAACTGCAAACGCTCGTAGTCAGACGGGCCTTGCGCGTTCGTACTGTTTTGGCCAACTGACGGATTGCTTGAGTTTGGCGGCGGCTAAGAGCGGCCAATACGGCTGGCGCAAGAGTTCGCGCGCCAATAAGACGATATCGGCAGCCCCGCTCGCAACGATCGCTTGCGCTTGGTCGGCTTGGGTGATCATGCCGACCGCTCCGGTTGCGATGCCGGCTTCAGTTCGGATCGCGCGCGCGAATGGAACCTGATAGCCCGGCGCAATGGCGATCTTCGCGTCGGGCGAGATGCCGCCCGACGAGCAGTCGATCAAATCGACGCCCAAGCCTTTGAGCACTCGCGCCAGCTTGACCGAGTCTTCCGACGTCCAGCCGCCTTCGATCCAATCCGAGGCGGAGAGTCGCACGAAGAGCGGCATCTGGTCGGGAATTATTTTGCGCACCGCCTCCACCACCTCGCAGAGCGCCCGAATTCGGTTCTCGAACGATCCGCCATACAAATCGGTACGCTGATTGCTGATCGGCGAAAGAAACTCGTGCAGCAGATATCCGTGCGCGGCATGAATTTCA
>JBDTCU010000042.1:0-4291 GCA_039923415.1 Vulcanimicrobiaceae bacterium | reverse complement strand
AACCGAAGAATCAAGTCTAATAGGAAGAAGCGCATGCTGAACGTGTTCGTCCGCCTCACCCTCGCGGTCACCCTCGGAATCGTCGCGATCGTCGTGGCCCTGTTCGTCTTTAAGGTCGTCTTGTTTGCAGCGATTGTGGCCGGGGTAGTAATCGGGGTCCTTTTCTTGGTCAATCTGTTCCGGCGCTCGAATGTCCTAGTGCGCCGCTAGCGCGGCGATGAGCCGCGCGGCGAAGTGCTCGGGCTCCTCCAGCATCGGCACGTGGGCGCTCTGCTCCATGCGTTCGAGCCGCCCATCGGAGAAAGCTCCAGCGATCGCTTCTGACTCCTTTAGCGGCACGACCACATCGGCCACTCCGGCGATGACGGTCACCGGCATCATCAGATCCTCCGCAATATCTTCCGAGCTGACCCGAGCCGCCATCCCGCGCAGCATCGATGCCGTTCCTAGTGGGTCCAACCCTTCCATCAGCGAACGCGCAGTTGCAACCGCCTGCGCGTTTCGCTTTTCTATTCCCGGCGCAAACTGACGCGGAAGATACGCATCGATCGCGGGCTGGATGCCTTCAACTTCGATCCGATCCGCCAGCGCTTCGCGACCGCGAGCGGTCGCGGGAGTATCGGCAGCCAGACGACTGCAGACCAAAATCAGGCGCGAGACCCGTTCTGCAAACATCCGGCAGAACGCTAAAGCCACATAACCGCCGAGTGAATGTCCGACGATGCTGACGCGTTCGAGCGCAAGCGCATCCAACGTTGCAGCCAGATCGCCGGCCAGCGTCTCCATAAGATACGGTCCGGACGGAACGCTCGATTCGCCCATTCCGCGCAGATCCGGACGGACCACGCGATAGGTTTGCGCGAGCATTTTGGCTTGCACATCCCAGAGTTTTTGGGTGTACGGGAAGCCGTGCAGCAACACGATCGCATCACCCGAACCTTCGCTCACGACGTTGATTGTCGCGTCATCAACCGGCACTTTCGTCTCGCTCATAACTGCCCGATCTCCCAAAAACTTGTCATGTTCGCCGTAATACTGTATAACATAGGCAACAACCCTGGTCGATTTCGACTAGAGAAAGGATGACTCCACACACATGGCAGTCAAACGAAAGAGAAAAGCAGCAGCCCCTAAAGCCGCTGCTCCTCGCAAAACCACAAAGCGAAAAGCGACAACCCGCAAGACCGCTGCTCGCAAGACGACGCGCAAGAAAACCACCCGCAAGAAGGCTACTCGCAAGAAAGCCGGCGGACGTAAAAAGGCCACCGGACGCAAGAAAGCCACGCGCAAGAAGGCCACTCGCAAGAAGGCCACGCGCAAAAAAGCCACTCGTAAGAAAGCCGGCGCTCGTAAAAAGACCGCTCGCAAAACAACGACCCGCCGTAAAGTTGCTCGCAAGACAACTGCTCGAAAGACGACCCGTCGCAAAACCACACGTCGGAAGAAGGCAGCAGCCTAGCTCTCCCGGCGTTTTTTACATAAGCGAGTCGCGATTCCGCGACTCGCTTTTTTTCTCAAACGGTTCGGATAATGGGTTTGAAAAGGTAGAGGACGACCAGGATCAGCGTGCAGAGCGAGCCTGCCGTTATGAATGCCGCGTGCAGACCTACGAGCGAGCCGAGTGATCCGACGATGAGCGAGCCGCCCGGAACGACACCGAGCGCGATCATGGTATAGACCGATATCGCGCGGCCGCGCACATTGTCGGGTGAGAGGATCTGGATGAGGGTGTTCGACATCCCAAGGAAGGTAAGAACGCCAACCCCGATCAAGAACAGAACCGGAATCGCAAACGCGAGCGAGCTGATAAAGCCCAGCGTCGCGACGCCGGCCGACATCAGCAGGCCCGATCCGAACCAGATTGCCGAACGCGATTCGCGCGAAGCAAACGCGGCGGTGATCAGTGCGCCGCCGAAGCCTCCGATTCCGGTCGCGGCCAGCGCCCATCCAAAACCTTGAGCGTTGGTGTGCAGATCGTTGAGCGCATAGGCGGGCAGCAGCGAGCTATAAGGGCGGACCAGAAGCGCACTCGCTATAAAGAATAAGATCACCCAGCCCAGAATCGCATGGCCGTACAAGAATCGGATCCCTCCGCCGATCGAATGCAGTAGCGGTTCGCGCTGTGAAGCCGACGGCGGCGATGCGCGCATCAGCAGGAGCGCGCCGACAACCGCCATCGTCGCCACCGCGTTGACGTAAAACGAACCGGAGACGGACACATGGGCGATTAAGAAACCCGCGATCGCCGGCCCGATGACCGCCGGCGCATTGAACGCGACCGAGTTCAGACCGATCGCATTTCCGACGTAGCGGCGGTCGACCAGTAAAGGAACCCAACTCTGGCGCGCCGGCGAATCGAACGACATCGCAGCCGAACTGACCGCCGAGATCGCCAGCAGCCCCCACAAGTTCATTCGACCAAGCGACGTGAAGACTGCCAAGATCAGCGCCAAGAATGCGATGGTGGTGTTGGTCGCGTAGAGCACCCGGCGACGCGGCCAGGTGTCGGCAACAACCCCCGCGATCGGCGAGCAGATAATCACCGGAATCGCGCGGGCCGCACCGATGAGGCCCAGGTAGAGCGGACCGAGCTCGGGTTTCACCGCCAATTTCACGACAAGATACCCCATCGCGGTGAGCTGCATCCAAGAACCTAGGTTCGAGATCAGCAGGCCGATCCAAAGCAGGCGAAAGTCTCGGAATTTGAGCGCCGAGAAGACCGCCGGAGAACGCCGCGGGAGCGATTGCTCGATGTTATGCGTCGGCTTGAACCGCCCGCACGATCAACGCCGCACAGCCGCTCTCACCGAACGTCGCGGCGTCGAGCGAGAGATCGTAGTGTGAGGGATCTCCCCAATCCAGATCGTAGTATCGACGCATATAGCGAGCGCGCGCCTTATCTATTCGATCGACCTCGCCTGCGGCAACCCGTTCGTCGGCTGCGAGAAGCCGCATGATGTGGTGGATTCGCCATTCACGCGGCGCGTGCATGAAGACTCGAACGACATCCTGACGCCGCCCCAAAATCGCGTTGGCGCCTCTCCCGATCAGGATCGTGTTCCCGATCGCGGCATACTCGCGAACCGCCGCTTGCACTTCGCGAAAACATTGCTCATCGAACGAGGGGGCTTCCACGCCGCTAACCTCGGGGGTTGCCATCTCAAGTCCGGCCAGAAGCCGCTCGCTCATCGTACGTGAGGTATCCTCGGCCGACTCGACGGCTTCAACCGAGGTTTGCAGGCGCCTTGCAACCACGACCGGCAGCGCTTCGTCCACCAGCGCGTACCCGAGCCGCTCGGCAGCCATCCGCGCGACCGCGATTGCGCCGGAGCCGTACTGGTTGGATACCGTAACGATCATAGTTCGATGGTTCACCATTGAGGGCAGCGGTCACTCTGCGTTGAAGAGGGTTCCCGGAATGCCGATTATTCGTACTCGCGATCTACGTAAGGTCTTTCGGTCGGTCAAACGCCTGCCCGGAGCCGGCGGTGCGATCCGCACCTTATTCTCCCGCGCGTATGATGAGAAAGTCGCAGTCTGCGATGTCACGATGGAATTAGAGCCGGGCGAGCTGGTGGGATATATCGGACCCAACGGTGCGGGCAAATCGACCACCATCAAGATGCTGACCGGGATATTGGTTCCGACCAGCGGCACGATCGAAGTGGCCGGGCTCGAACCCGCTAAAACCCGCCTGCAGAATGCCCGAAACATCGGCGTAGTATTCGGACAGCGCAGCCAACTCTATTGGGATCTACCGCTGATTCAATCGTTCGAACTGCTGCGCGCGATCTACGGTATTCCGCGCGACCGCTACCGGCAAACCTTGGACGACTTTATCACGATCCTGGAGATGGAACCGTTTCTCCAAACGCCGGTTCGGCAACTCTCGCTGGGCCAACGGATGCGCGGCGACTTCGCCGCCGCAATGCTGCACGAGCCGAAGATCGTCTATCTTGACGAACCGACTATCGGCCTGGACGTCGTCGCCAAAGAAGCGATCCGCGAGTTTGTTCGGCGGATAAACGCCGATCGCGGTACTACAATCATTCTTACTACTCACGATTTAGCAGATGTCGAACGGTTGTGCAAGCGAATCGTGCTGATCGACAAAGGCACGATCATCTACGACGGCGCGGTGGAGCGAATCAAGGAACAGTACGGGACCCATCGTACGCTTGTGGTAACCTTCGCCGAGCCCCAAGTCGATCCGCACCTAGACGACACTGAAACCGTCTCGAACGAGCATCGAATCGGGCGTTTTCGGTTCGATCGCAAACGGGTCCGCGCC
>JBDTCU010000041.1:0-5605 GCA_039923415.1 Vulcanimicrobiaceae bacterium | reverse complement strand
ACTTGGCGCGGAAGCTCGCGCGCGGTTAGTGCCGTTCGTTGCCCAGCTGCGAGCGGCCGCAGCGATGCCGGTATTTATCGACTTCGGCGACCGCAAGCTGCTCGCGCATCTTAAGACCGCAGATCGCAATAACGCGCGCTACGCGCTGATCCTGGGTTCAGAAGAGCTGGCCCAGGCGGAAATCGTGCTCCGGGACCTGGTGACTCGCGAGGATCGCCGGATGCCGCTCGCCTCTGGAAAAGATACTGCGGCGGCTCTCGTTGAAGTGAGGACCTGATGGACGAGACCGCGACTCTCAAAGAACTTCTTGCGATCATGCACGAGCACGATCTTGACGCGCTCAAGGTTAAGGTTGGGGATCAGCTGTACGAACTCGTGCGGCGCGAGTCCGGCACCCTCGTCGTGCCGGGAACTGCGGTGCCGGCTGCGACTCCGGCCGTATCGGGCGCGGGCCTCCCGACCGCTCCGAGCAACGCCAAGAAAGTGACCGCACCGCTGGTCGGTGTCTTTTATCGCTCCTCCTCACCGGATGCCGAATCGTTTGTCAAGATCGGTGACCGAGTCGAAATCGGCCAAGTGCTCTGCATCCTCGAAGCAATGAAGCTCTTTAACGAGATCACTAGCGACTATCCGGGCGTCATTACCGCGATCATCCCCGAGAACGGCGAACTGGTCTCACTCGGTCAGGAGATGTTTTGGATCGAACCGTAGATGTCACCGGCAAGCGCGATTATGCGGAATTGCTCGCAGATCGCAACGGCATCTACGGTGCACCGCATTATCGCGCCCAAACCGAAGCGATCGTAGCGGTCTGTGTGAAAGCCCTGCGGGGCGGCAAGAAGATTCTATGGATGGGAAACGGCGGCAGCGCCGCGCAGGCCCAGCATATGTCGGCGGAGCTTAGCGGCCGGTTCTTGCGCGAGCGGCCCGGATTGCACTCAGAAGCGCTCTCGGTCAACACCTCAACCATTACGGCGGTCGGTAACGACTACGGCTACGATCAGATCTTTCGCCGCCAGATCGAAGCCTTCGCGCAGCCCGGCGACATCGTGATCGGGCTCACGACCAGCGGCGGATCTAAAAACATCGTGCTGGCGTTTGAAGAAGCCAAGAAGCGCGGCGCAATCACGATTGCGTTTACCGGGAACGGGGGCGGAAAAGTAGCGGATATCGCCGATCTCAGTTTGATCGGCCCGACCGGCTACTCCGCGATCGTGCAAGAGGTGCATCTGACACTGGGTCACGTGGTTTGCGACCTGATCGAGCAGCGCCTCATTTTCGGCGAGTAGTCGATGAACGAACTGCAGGCGCTTGCGCCGCCGGATGCGCGCGCGTTATTTGGAAGAATGCGCGGGCGTCGAATGTTAGTAGTCGGCGATGTGATGCTCGACGAATGGATCTGGGGGACGGTCGATCGCATCTCACCCGAAGCGCCGGTACCAGTGGTCGCGGTAACCGACCATTCGTTCACACTAGGCGGTGCGGGGAACGTTGCGAGCAATCTGCGCGCGCTCGACGCCAAGGTGGCTTTCGTGGCGGCGATCGGTAACGATCCGTTAGCGGCCCACGTCCACGAACTGCTCGATGAGATTCAGGTTGAGAACGCTGGCGTTTTTTGCGTCAACGACCGCCCCACCACCCGCAAGACTCGGGTTGTTGCCCACAACCAGCAAGTGGTGCGCGCCGATTGGGAGTCAACCGCGCCGTTGGCCGAAGCAGACGCGGCCCGAATCGGGGCGTTCATTCGCGAGAACCTCGCCAACGTCGATGCGATCGTTCTGAGCGACTATGCCAAGGGGTTATTTTCACGAGATGTGGTTGAAGCGGCGCTCGGATGCCCGCTGGTAATCGCCGATCCAAAGCCGCAGAATCTCGAGCTGTTTTCTGGGGTGACGTGTGTCGCGCCCAACGTGCACGAGGCTGCGCAAGCCAGCGGAATCAAAATGATCGACGATGACTCGCTCGAACGAGCCGGCGCGAAGCTGCTCGACCTGCTTGCTTGCAAATATGTGGTGATTACGCGCGGAGAGCATGGGATGTCGCTGTTCGGCCGCTATGGCGAGCGCTTTCACATTCCATCGGTCGCACGGACGGTGTTCGACGTCAGCGGTGCGGGCGACACGGTGGTTGCTGTGCTCTCGCTGGCGCTTGCGGCCGATGCGCCAATTCAGCTGGCTATGCAGCTCGCTAACTTCGCAGCTGGAGCAGTGGTCGAGAAACTCGGCACCGCCACCGCGCGCGCCGATGAAATTTTAGCTCTAGTCGAACATGATTCTGGATCTTGATGCAGCGATCGCGTGGCGCGAGCGCGCCCGCGCCGAAGGCAGGACGATCGTTTTCACCAATGGCTGTTTCGACGTGCTCCACGCCGGGCACGTCGACTATTTAGCTTGGGCTCGGAAGCAGGGCGATGCTCTGATTGTCGGCGTGAATACCGATGATTCGGTGCGCCGGCTTAAGGGGGAGATGCGGCCGATCGTCCCTTTTGAAGAGCGCGCGGAGATTCTGGCGGCGCTGCGCAGTGTGGATGTTGTGGTCGGCTTTCACGAACGCACTCCCGAAGCAGTGCTGGATCGCATTAAACCGGACGTTCACGTGAAGAGCGCTCAGTATCGCGAAGACGAGTTGCCCGAGCGCGACGTCGTCCTGCGCAACGGCGGAAGAATTGCGCTCGCCCCGCACATCGAGGGCAAAAGCACGACCGACACCATCGCGCGGATTATCGAAAGATACAGCTAGGTGAGAATCGCGCTCACCTGCAATGGTCCCGGAGAGCTGGCCGGCTGGGCGCGCCCGCTTCTGCGTCGTTTATATGCGCGTGATCCCAACATCGAGGTCCATCTCTTCTTCGTGCCGGATGATTACGCAACCGGGCGCGAGACCGAAGTCGCGCGCGGGCTCTTCCCAACCGCGCGCGTTTACACGCCAAAAGAGTACCTACGGGTAGCGTTTGGCCGTGCCGTGGCGGACCTGCCGGCGAGCGTCGATTTGGTACAGTACCTGGGCGGCGATCTGATGCACGCGGCGCGGCTGCATAAACGGTTTGGCGGCGCAGCGGCGACCTACAAATTCTCGCGACCGCGGTATCGAGAGATGTTCGTACGCGCATTCGCGGTCGATCGCGCCAACGTCGACGAATTGACGGCGACCCGGCTAGCGCCCGACCGGATCGCGATTACCGGGAATCTTGCAATCGACGGCGCGCTGCTCGAAGCCCAGAGCCCGATCGAAGAAGGCGCTCCGCGCGACGGCGTACTGATAATGCCCGGTTCGCGCCGGCACGAGGTCGAGCAACTTGTCCCATTCTTCTTCACCGCAGCCCTCCGAATGCTCGCACGCGATCCGGGATTGAAGATTGCTTTCGGGCTCTCACCGTTCACCCCGCTCGACGCGGTGCGGCGTGCGATTGAAGCCGGCGGTCATCCGCGTTTCTACGCCCAGCGCGGCCGGGTGCTCGTTGAAGGCGAACGGACGTTTTTGGCAAGCCTTGACGGAGCGACGCGCATCCCAATCGTTCGTAACGCACTCTCGGCGGCCACCGTTGCGCGGCTGGTGCTGACGATTCCGGGAACCAAAGCGATCGAATTGGCCGCGCTCGGCAAGCCGCTTATCGCCTGCACCCCGATGAATGCGCCCGAACTCATCGCGATCAACGGCGTGCTGACCTATCTGGATCGCGTGCCTCTGCTTGGGATTCCGCTCAAGCGCGCCGCGGTTACGGCAGTCTCGCGGCGATTCAGGTACCATACTCAACCGAATATCGATGCAAACGAGATGATTGCACTCGAACTCCACGGGACGCTGACACCGGGGCGCGTAGCCGACGTCACGCTCGAACGGTACGCCGATAGTCCATGGATCGAGCGAACCGGTATCCGCCTGCGGGACCTCTACCGAATTCATGCCGGCGCTTCCGAGCGGATGGCGGACGCGCTGCTGGAACTAGCAACGCAATGAACATTTCGGTCGTGATAGCCACCAAAGATCGAGCCGGCTATTTGGACCGGGCGCTGGAGTCGCTCGGCAAGCAGATCGGCGCGCCGCCCTTTGAAGTGATCGTGGTCGACAACGGATCGACCGATCCAACTCCGCAGATCGTCGACCATGCGCGCGAGTCGCTGCCGTACGAAATCAGCTACATTTTCGAGGAGCGCCCAAACCGGGGCGCAGCACGCAATCGCGGTATCTCGGCCGCGGCCGGAGAGGTGGTGCTGTTCGTCGACGACGATATCTGGGCGCCGCCTGCGTTTCTAGCCGCTCATCACGCGGCTCACACCGGCCGCGACCTCGTCGTTTCCGGACCGATCCTAAACGTACCGTCGTATCGCCAGCGACCCAAACCAACTGTAGCGCAGTATTCGCGGGCGTTTTTCTGCACCTGCAACGTGTCGGTGAGACGCGCCGCGCTCGAACGCGTCGGCGGATTCGACGAGCAGTTCCATCTCTACGGCTGGGAAGACACCGAATTGGGCGTGCGGTTGCGGGATCAGAAACTGCACGCCAAATTTGCGTGGGACGCCTACATCTACCATATCAAACCGCCCGAAGATGTAACGCTGGATGTCGAACTTCAGAAAACGATTGAAAAGGCCCGAATGGCGGCTCGCTTCGTGAAAAAGAATCCTTCGGCGCGCACGCGTTTGGCCACCGGCGCTTACTCACTCAACTTGCTGCGCGCAAAGGCGCTGATACCGAAGTGGAGCTTGCCGTTCTTGGCAGGCATCGCCACCGACGCGCGGGTGCCGTCCGGGGTGCGTTCGTTTGCTAAGGCGCAACTCTTGGATGGATTGTATTCACAAGAACTCGCGCGCGGGCTGAAGCGCGAGCCCACCCAATAGCACGAATTTTGCTGGTTCGAGTTGACGGCATCGGGGATGCGCTGGCGTGCACTCCCCTGATCGCGGCGTTGCGCGAAAACGGCCATGAAGTTAGCGCGCTGCTGAGCACGCGCAATGCGGAGGTTTTCTCAAAGGAGGCGTTTGCCGATCTGCACGTCGTGGAGCGAATCCCCTGGCCGAAACATGACTATACGCCGCAGAGCTGGGGACCCGCAGTCGCCGCGGCGCGCGCAAGGCACTATGACATCGCGATAATCGCATCCGAAGAACCGCTGGCTTACACCTTCGCGCGCGCCGCCGGCGTTCCGACCAGAATTGGCTTTCATAATGGGTGGCAAAAGCCGTTCAAGTCACTGTGGGCTCGAGGGCAAGTCACCCGTGCTGTCTATCGTCCGGCAATACTGGAACCGCAGCCGTCGCATGAGTGCGCGACACTCTTCAAACTCGGCACCGGCCTGCACGCAGAGTCTGCGCCGACCACCGACCTTTCCCGGCTGCGGCCACTGGTGCTGGACGCAGAGGTCGAACGCGGTTCGACGAAGGTGCTGCAATTGACCGCAAAATGGCTCGGCTGCGGGCGCTCGCCGGAATCCGTCGGCCATTGGCTAGCACCAATGGTGCGAGGGTCGGACTGGCAGTTGGTTGCGGCCGAGAACGAACGTGACGTGCTGACGACGCTTATCGAACGAGCCGGAGCATCGGTGCGCTTCTTCGAGAGCATCGACGATTGGAAGACGCTGCTTGGCGCGGCGCGGATCCTCGCAACG
>JBDTCU010000040.1:0-3464 GCA_039923415.1 Vulcanimicrobiaceae bacterium | reverse complement strand
TGCAGGTTCAGCACCATCTTACTCGCGCGGTGTAGGTCAGGATGGAATGTCCATCTTGCGGAAGGTGCGCGGTCCAATTTGCGGTTGAAGCGGACGACTTTGTGTGTGGTGAACTCTCATCGGTGATCCGCCAAGAACCTGGAATGGACTCAACAATCAGAACATCCTGCGGCGACGGCTTTGCGTTAGAAAGAGTGATCTCGTACGAACTCCGGCTGGAGCATCCGTCCAATTGTTGGAAATCGGTTTGCCGCTTGCGAGCGGTGACGTCGAACGAATCGCCGAGGTGCATGCGAACCGGCTCGTTTTTAGGCGTGTGCTGAATGTGATCCGATCCTAAAAATTGGGAGAGGCCCCGCGAGTCATTTTTGTAGAGCCGGACAATTCCGGCCGGCAGTGGGATGCCGAGGTTGCCGTCGCGATTCTCGAATGTAACATACACGCCTACCGGCAGGCGATCGCCGAGATCCGGCTGCGCGCTTTCGTAATACTGCGATGATCCGCGCAGCTCGAGGGTCTTTCGAATCGGGATGCCGGATGCCGTAAGCAACGTGAGCTGCTTTGTTTGCCGATCGAGAATAGTCGTGGGACGCTCGATCGTGTAGAGGTGATATTCGAAATAGTTTTCCTCTTGCGCGGCGTTGGCTGAATATGTTTCGGCGGTTACGTTTGCAATCGTTCTTAGTGTGGACGCTGCCGGTTGCGCAATGTTGACATTTCCAGCTACGAGCTGCAGACGGGCGTTATCGTATGACTCTCCGCTGGTATTTGAAAGCGTGACGAGACCCGTGAGCGATAGATGGCTCTCGTCGGGAAGGAGCGTTCCGACATAGTCGGCGCGCCAGCTTAATCCGCTGGTCAGGTAGGTCAAATCCAAGGTTTGCGGACCGCTCAACTCACTTTGCATGTCCAGGTCGAGTGTCGGGCGGTCGCGGAAATTTTTCGGAGAGGCGGGGTAGATGATGTAACCGCGAACTGAGGTCTCAATGCGGTCTTTGTACTGCAGAACGACGCCGCCGTTGGTGCTGAGGATGCGCGCCCGCTCTCGCGTGTCCCGCTCACCCGCGAAGCGCGCTTCATGAACGACCGTTACCTCGTGCCCAATGTTTTTCTCCAGCAGTGCCGACGGGTCTAACAGATCGAAGTTGAAGTTCTGTTCGAGTACATTGATGCGGTCGGCGGATCCGAGGCTTGCGAGCAAAGCAGATGTAGGGTCCATGTTTGCGCTGACATCGCGCCAGGCGATCCGATTGAGACCGGCGTTCAAATCTACGCGTCTGCGGTCGTGAATGAGCGCCTCACCGCCGTTGTAGATGGTTAGATTTACGAGTTCGCGGTCGGCGATCGTGCTGGCGCGTTCGGAGATATCCGCTACCGCTGGCATCGGAAGCATAAGCGCAATAAGCGCCGTGATGGTTAAACATATGCGATTCACACAACACCTCAGATTAGCGGACGAGTTTGTCCAAGAACGGGTGGGCTCATGAGGCTGTGACGACTGGCACCAACCTCATGCACCCTCCGCTTACAGATGACACGCGCTCCGAAGAGGTCCTCGAATAGCGTATTTTTTACGGGAGTGCATCCAAAGAGTTGCCCCGCGGCGTTCTACGGGTGATGAAACACGATACTCCGGCTGAATTGACCAAAACCAACGAGGAATGGCGTAAAGAACTTACTCCGCAGCAATATGAGGTTTTGCGCGAGGGCGGGACCGAACGGCCGGGCACTGGTGCGCTGCTGCACAACTCCGAGTCTGGAATGTACACCTGCGGTGCCTGCGGCGCCGAGCTGTTTGCCTCCGACTCAAAATTCGAATCGCATTGCGGCTGGCCCAGTTTCACCCAACCGAGCGAGCTTGAAAACGTGCGCCTCATCGAAGACAATTCTATGGGTATGCGGCGCACCGAAGTCCGCTGCAAAACCTGCGATTCCCATTTGGGTCACGTTTTTGACGATGGTCCGGGTCCCGCCGGCACGCGCTATTGCATCAACTCGCTCTCGCTAGGGTTTCAAAAGAAGTAAGCTCGCCTCATCGCAGAAGCAAGCCCGCGATGAGCTCTCTTTTTGATGCGATCGCTCCGCAGGCGACGCTGTTCGCCGACGGCGGCTCGCGCGGCAATCCCGGCCACGCGGCCTCCGGCGCGGTACTGCTCGATCCCAAAGGCGCTGTAATAGCTGAAGTTGGTCGTTATCTTGGCATCGCCACCAACAACGTGGCCGAATGGAGTGCGTTGCTTTTTGGGTTGGAGCGAGCCCACGAACTTGGCATAAAAACACTGGCAGTGCGGTTGGACAGCGAGTTGGTGGTAAAACAGCTCAGCGGCGAGTATCGTGTCAAACACCCGGATTTACAACCGCTCCACCAGCGCGTCAAGGCGCTCCTGCGACATTTCGAGCATGTCGACGTACGCCATGTCCCGCGCAAACAAAACAAACTCGCCGATGCAGTCGTGAATCGGGTGCTCGACCAGGAGGCCTCCGCAGCGGGCCAGTAAGCTCTCCTGATGCGTCGCAATATCATCCCGATCTTCGTGGCCGTGCTGGCCCTGGCGGGCATTCTAACTGGATGGCTGCTCTTCCAGCAGCCGATTGCCAGGCGCTATAATGCCGCGCACACCATGCTGCTCTCGCGAAGCGAAATCTATCTGGCAATGGCGATTAAGTATGGTGGTGGGCCGATCGTCGACGAGCGCTATTCGATGCAGGATATAAATGGCGTGTCGTCCTCCACCTACGTCATCACGGGGGCCGACGGCCAGCGGATTTCGATCACCGCGCCGCCGGAAAAAACAACCGAAGTCTCGTTCTTTTTCGACAAAGTCGTTCAGGACGGAATCTGGAAGATCGTCAATCAGCCGCCGCGCGGCGATACCTCCCAGCAGTTCACGATCTCAATTCGTCAAGTCGTGCAGAAGCAAGCCGGGTCACGCACCGTGAAGTTTACCGACCCGCACTATTGGGCAGTGACGGCCGGGCGGCAGTACCAGATCCATCTCGACCCGCATAAGCCAACGCCGGATCTGCTCAAACTCAAGAGCACTTCGCTCGCGGATCCGCGATATCTCGAACTGGTGCACGATTTTCGAACTTTTGGTCCTGTCTCTTTTCGCAGTAAAATTGCTCGCGCCCAAATCATCATTGGGACCGGCCGTTGAGTCTTAGCGCGAAGCGGTTCGCCAAGCGGACCGCACTAACGTTGGTCGTCGTGATCTTAGCGGCGTTCATCGCGTACAGGCTGATGTGGGATCCGACCAATCAGTTTTTCGGTAAGACCCTGGTGCACGGCCCCGCCAACCGGAAGGTCGTGGCGCTCACCTACGACGATGGACCGAACCCGCCGTACACCGACGAGATTCTGAACGTGCTCGAGCGGGAGCACGTCCACGCGACGTTTTTCCTGGTCGGCCGCGCGGTGGAGGCATACCCGAAGACCGTGCGGCGAGAGGTTGCGCTTGGTAATG
>JBDTCU010000039.1:0-3218 GCA_039923415.1 Vulcanimicrobiaceae bacterium | reverse complement strand
AACTCAGACCGCCTCCGAGCGCGATCATCTCCGGGTTTACGAATGCGATAATGTTCGCAAGGCCGGTCGCGAGATCTTTACTAAAATTATTCCACGCCGCGGCGGCATGCTGATCGCCGGCCTGGGCAGCCTTGCGAATCGCTTTCGAACCGAGTTTATCGCGGGTCTTGTCGAGCAGCGTACTGCGCGGAAACGAGGGCGCGATCGCTAACGCATGGCGAATCAACCCGGTGCCGGAAGCCTGCGCTTCAAAGCAGCCGATCTTGCCGCAATTACAGTAAAACCCGTCGGTCGGACGGATCTGGTGGTGGCCGATCTCACCGGCTCCGGCGCGATTGCCGATCAGCAGCTTGCCACCCGAGACAATTCCTCCGCCGATTCCAGTGCCGAGCGTCAGCAATGCAAAGTTTTGGGTGCCTCTACCCGTTCCGAAGGTCCACTCGCCGAGCGCCGCACAGCGGGCGTCGTTGCCGATAAAGACCGGCAGATCGAAATGCGCGCGAAGTTTCTCCCCCAGGGCGACATTCGTCCAACCGAAATTGGGCGAATAGAGAATCGCACCCGAGCGCGGGTCGATGTTCCCTGGAGAACCTATCCCGATCCCGACGATCTCGGCGGCCTTCACATCACCGAGCGCAGCCGTGATGACCGAATCGATCGCTTGCATGACCTTGTCAACCGCGTGATCGGTGATATCGAGCTCGTGCCGCTGCAAAACCGTGCCGTCTTCCTGCACCACCGCTGCGGTTACATGCGACCCACCCAGATCGACCCCAATCGCTTTCTTCATATGGCCCGACCTGTTCGTGGATACCACCAGGCGGTCTTGCCGAGGTCACGAACTTTCACACGATGCAGACGATCGACCTTACCAACCTTCGGAACTTCACGCGTGAGACCGGTCAGCCGACCCATCCCGAACTCCTGGACACGGTTCCAATGGAGCATGTCAAAGAGATCGAGATCGACGAAGAACATATCACGATCACCTATAACCAAAAGACTACCCACCATTACAACACCAACGAAATCGTGCAGCGTGAATGGATTTATAAATACAACGAGGATCCGGAGCTGGTCAAAGCGATCGGCAAAGTGATCGATCTGTCGCGTCGGCATCTAAAAGATCTACCCGAAAATCTGGCGTGCCCGCCGGGCTGCGCCGAGTGCTGCAGCGGCTACGAACCATTCGTCAGCAATACTGATCTTCAGCGGCTTGCCGATCACCTCGGGATGTCTCCGAAGGAGACACTCGATGAATACATCGTCAAACGTCCATCCGCCGACCGCTACCATGTCGGCTGGATTCGTAAAGTAACCGAAGACATCACTGACCAATGCGTCTTTCTCAAAGGCAGCCAGGGCCGGTATTACTGCGGGGTCTACGAAGGACGACCGGACGACTGCCGCGACTTCACTCCGATCGGCTGTCAAGATGTCAACGAAGACTTGCCGCGCGACCGGCCGCTGAAAATCGGCCCGCCGTTCCAACCGAAACACCGTCACAAACGCTAATCTAAACGGAGGTTCCCGTGTTCCGCTCGCATCGGTTTGCAATCGCTGTCTTTTCTGCCGCGCTAATGGCCGCGACCCCAATCGAAGCCGCGCCGATCGGCCCATCAGCGTACTCGCAGATGAGCTGGCGGATGATCGGCCCGTTTCGCGGCGGACGCACCGTCGCCGTGACCGGCGTGCCGGATCAACCGAACCTCTTCTACATGGCGCCGGTGAACGGCGGAGTTTGGAAGAGCGACGATTACGGCCGCGTGTGGACGCCGATCTTCGACGGCCAAACCAGCGGTTCGATCGGTGCGATTGCAATCGCGCCATCCGACCCGCAGATCATCTACGTGGGCAGCGGCGAGGGGTTACGCCGGCCGGATCTGGCAACCGGCGACGGCATCTACAAATCGCTCGACGGCGGCCGCACGTGGGCACACTTGGGCTTGCGCGACGGGCAGCAAATTAATGGATTGGCGGTCGATCCGCGCGATCCCAATCGGGTGTACGCGGCGGTGATGGGACATCCGTACGGGCCGAACAGCCAGCGTGGGCTCTACAGATCGTTAGACGGCGGAACGACCTGGAAAGCGGTCCTTTCAAAAAACGACTCGGACACCGGCGCGGTTACGGTTACGATCGACCCCAATCATCCCGACACGCTCTATGCTGCGTTGTGGGCATCGCGCAATGCGCCGTGGCATCTCACCCAAGTCTACGAGCTCCCGAACAATGACGGCTTGTTTAAGTCGACGGACGGTGGTACGACCTGGGCGCACTTGAACGGCGGCTTGCCGCGAAATGTCGGAAGGATTGGAGTGAGCGTTTCACCGGCCGATTCCAATCGAGTCTATGCCTGGGTCAACACCGGCGATACTTGCGGAGTCTATCGCTCCGGCGATGCCGGCACAACCTGGGCGAAAACCAATAGCGAGGAGCGGGTCTGCGGCCGGGGCGAGGATTTCTCGGGAATTACGGCCGATCCGAAAAACGCCGATGTCGTGTACGCGGCCAATACCTCGACTTACCGTTCGATTGACGGCGGTAAGAACTGGACTGCAATCAAAGGCGCTCCCGGCGGCGACGACTATCACACGATCTGGATTAATCCAAATAACCCGCGGATCATATTGCTCGGCTGCGATCAGGGCGCGACCCTGAGCGTCAACGGCGGCGCCACCTGGAGTTCATGGTATAACCAGCCGACCGCGCAGTTCTATCACGTTATTACAGACAATCGCTTCCCATATTGGGTGTACGGCGCGCAGCAGGAGAGCGGTAGTGCGGGAGTCGCCAGCCGCGGAAATGATGGCGCGATCACCTCTTCCGATTGGCATCCTGTCGCAGCCGAAGAGTACGGGTATATTGCGCCCGATCCGCTCCACCCAAACATCATCTTCGGCGGAAAACTCTCTCGGTTTGATTTTGTCACCGGCCAGGCCCAAGATGTCATGCCGGCGGAAGTCCGCGGCAGCACGTATCGCTTCAGCCGCACCGCACCGTTGATTTTTTCACATCGGGACCCGCGCACGCTCTACTTTGGATCCGACGTCCTCTTTAAAACGCGAGACAGCGGTCACAGTTGGCAGGTTATCAGTCCGGACCTAACGCGCGCGCACCCCGGGATGCCGTCCAGCATGGGAAACTTCGCCGCAACCGATCCCGAAAAAGGCAACGAGCGCGGCGTCATCTATTCGCTCGCCCCATCGTACCTGCGT
>JBDTCU010000038.1:0-5281 GCA_039923415.1 Vulcanimicrobiaceae bacterium | reverse complement strand
GACGTAACGTCGCCCGACAAATAACACGGATGCCAGCGCAGCGAAACCGGCAGATGCGTGGACGACGATTCCGCCCGCAAAATCGAGCACGCCCCACTTCGCGAGTGCGCCGTCGGGGCTCCAAATCATGTGCACGAATGGGAAGTACACGAAGATCAGCCAGAAGGTGAGAAACAAGAAATAGGCTTTAAACGTGACCCGGTTCGCGAATGCGCCCGTGATGAGCGCTGGCGTAATGATCGCAAACATCATCTGATAGGCAATATGCACGACAAGCGGAATGCCCGCATCGTTACCGGTGTACATGGTGTGCAGGGTGACGCCCTTCAGAAAGAAGTAATAGCGCGGATCGCCGATGATTCCGTGCCAGTCGGGTCCAAAGCACATCGAGTACCCGAATGCGACCCACAAGACGGTGGTCCAACCCAAAGACATGAAGCTCTGGATCATAATCGTCAGCACGTTTTTACGGCCAACCAAACCGCCGTAGAAAAATGCGAGCCCCGGGGTCATAAGCATGACCAAACTCGCGCAGATGAGCATGAAGGCGGTATTACCGATGTTGATGGGGACCGGAGCGCTCATGGCCTATCCTCCCAATACAGCTTTTCGCCCGCTTTAGGCGTATTGCGGGTCTTTCCCGCCTTTTGGAACTGCGCTCCAAGTGCAAGCCCCGAACGTTTCTACCGCACAGCGGAAGTTAAGGCGTGTGGATTATCGTTGAACCCTAGCATACTAGCATGAGGACGACTCGATGAGGTTCTATCGATTGGCCGCAGCTGCGGCGGTGCTCCTGGGCTTAGCAGCGTGCGGAAGCGGCGGCGCCGGCGGGATAGGCGGCATTCTCGGTGGAGGCGCGCTCGAGTGCAATCCCGGCACGCAGGTACAATTGGCCAACCCGGGTCCCAATCAGAGCGTTGGCGGCGGAATCGGATCGATCGAGATCGTCGCGAACGGAAACAACAATACGCTTTACAGCACGTACAATCAGTGGAACTTGCAGCTGATCTCTAATCTGGGCGATCAAGTGACCAGCGGGTCGCTGAATCTAACCGCCGATCCGAACGGTCCGCATCCCTACCAATCGGATTTTTACTACTCCGCGTCAATTCAATCGTTGCCCTCCGGCCGAATTTGGACCGTGGAACTCAATCAAACTAGCAACAATTGCACGCCCTACCCGCTGCAGAGCTTTTCGACCTAAGACCGTGCCCCAACGCTACCGTCGCTAAAGCGTTCATAGGTGTCGGCGTCGTGCAGCAGTTCGGCAATCAGCGCGTCGAGCGGTTCGAAGGCCCAGATGCCGGAGAGCACGACTCGGTCTCCAATGCTGTTCGTCATTACAAATGTTGGTCGAACGGTTGCACCGAGCTTCTTGAACTCTGCTGAGGTGGCAGCGATTCGCTCGGCAACCGCGGGGCTGCGCATCGCACCGTCGAGCGCAGCTGATTCTATCCCCGAAAGTTCCGAAGCCAAGTTCAGCGCGACATCACGGCGGCTCGCGTGTTTACCATCGATCATGGCGGCGCGCGCCAAACCAAGTCGGACGTCATCACCGGCAAAGCCGAGGCTGCGGGCGGCTTCAGCTGCGAGGCTGACGTGCTCGCTGTTCAGCTCCTGATTTGGTTCGACCCAATTTGCGTTCAGCTGCACACCGGAAACGAGTTTGGTGCGCGCGTAAAAGCCGGCCATCTGCTCTCGGGTGTAACCGAAGGGCTGCCCGTCGTGTGATACGGCAAGCCGCCAATTCACAGTGATCCGATCGCCGTACTTCTCACGCAGCCGCGCTAGCGTGTCGTCCGTCACGAAGCACCACGAGGATAGAATATCCAGATAATATGCGATCTCTACGATTTGCATAAATCGGGCACTCCTTCGCCATCCAGAAAGACGCCTAAGTGTTCGGGCGAGAACTGCAAGCCGGTGTAAAACTCGCCGAACGCTGCGTACTTGGCGCTGGCTTCGTCGAAGCGCATCTCATAGATCAATTTCTTGAAAACGAGCGGATCATCGGCGTAGAGATCGACACCCCACTCCCAATCATCAAACCCGACCGAGCCCGAGATCACCTGCGTAACCAGCCCATGAAACGAGCGCCCGATTTTCCCGTGATCGGTCATCAATTTGACCCGCTCTCCGTACGGCAGCATGTACCAATTGATCGCCTCGCCGCGTTTCTTATCCATCGGATAGAAGCAGACGTAGCGACGCGACGGGACTTTCGCGAACAGCCGGCCGGCGTTGCGCGGATTCGCGGCCTGTTCCGCGAGCAGGTTGTCGAAGGCCTCATTCCATTCGGCTGAAAATGGTTTAAGATCGCGCGATTTCAGTTCGGCGTGAATCTTTGCGGTAGCTTCGTATAGCCCCAATTCCAACAACGAAACGTACGACGTTTTCGGAGTCAGGTAGCCTGCAAGCACCAGTTTAGCGACTCGCGTTTCTACCTGCGCTAAGCCGTCAAAACTCCTAGCGTAATGGGTGAGCATCAGGTCGGCTTTATGCCCGAGCAGTTGCGCGAGGCTCAGATCAGTATCGAGGCCAGAGTGTAATTCGCCAAAGTATCTCTGCGCATCGGCGACGACCTTACGGCGCTCGTTGCCCGAAAGGGCGTCCCACTTACGCCGATCCAGCCCAAACATCTGGTGAAGAATCCACCAGCCGTCGAGTGATTCGGGGACGTCGGGATTACGCACGCAGACGACGCATTTCGGCTTTCACTTCGTTATCCAGCGTATCGGGCCGCTCGCGATATTTCGCCCACAATTGCGGCATATGGGCGATGTCCTCGAGTACCCGCGCGAAAACTCCGTTCACCGGAGTCGGTACATTGTGATCGCGGCCGCCGATCGCCACAGCGCCGTTGAGCTGATCGACTTCAGTTTGGGCTTTGCCCTCGCGCAGATCCATCAGCAGTGAGGGGGCCTTGGTGCCGCGCGCGCCGGCGATCCGGTTTGCCAGCAGTACCCGCGCGATCGGGCTCGGCAGGGTCGCGATTCCTTGCAAGGCGCGCACCGGATAGCGCGGCAGATCAATCGGGGTTAAGCCCATCGCGGCCATCACCGCCCGGACCTCACGAATCGCGCGAATCTCCAGCGTGAAGACGTGATCGAAATGCACGAGCCGGTTCGGCAGCACGTTGAGAATCGCGCAGCTTGCGTTTGCGACCATGTTCAGGGAAAGCTTCGACCACTTCAAGGCGCGCCAATCGTCAACCACTTTAATTGTGAGGCCGGTGCTTCCGAACGTTGCCCACAGCCAGTTATAGGCAGCTTTGCCGACTGGCGCGAACGCCAAGCCGCCTGCTTTGGCGGCAGTGCCGTGACCGTTGCGATCGCGATCGACCGGAACCGTCAGCGCCGCCGCGACCACGTTTTCAGCGCCGAAGGCCTCGGCTACCTTCTCTTCGTTGCCGACGCCGTTTTGGGGGCAGACGAAGACGCATTTTTCGGGATAGCGAATCGCCTTACGCAGCGTCTCGATTGCCGCATCGGTGTCATAAGTCTTTACTGCAACGATTGCGATATCGGCATCGACCGCACTCACCGCTTCTAGTTCGCGCGGAGCGTAGGTGACCTCGACGTTGATCGCACTCAAGAGATCTCCGAGGTACGTGCCGACCGCGCCGGCACCCACGATGTATACCTTCACGCAACACCGGTGCTTCCGAAGCCGCCGGCGGCGCGGTCCGTTTGCGTAAGTTCGTTCACGACGTCAAACTCTGCGCGAACGACCGGCGCCAGAACCATCTGCGCGATCCGGTCGCCGCGCCGCACCACGAACGGCTCGTTGCCTAGGTTCGCCAAAATCACATGTACCGGGCCGCGATAATCCGCATCGATCGTCCCGGGAGTATTCAGACAGGTTACTCCGTGTTTGATTGCCAGTCCACTGCGCGGGCGAATTTGAGCTTCGTAGCCGTGCGGCAGTGCGATCGCAAAACCGGTCGG
The DNA here is from genome assembly GCA_039923415.1 of Vulcanimicrobiaceae bacterium. Classification (GTDB taxonomy): domain Bacteria; phylum Vulcanimicrobiota; class Vulcanimicrobiia; order Vulcanimicrobiales; family Vulcanimicrobiaceae; genus JALYVT01. The sequence continues at coordinate 1,334 of JBDTCU010000038.1, read as the reverse complement.
CACCAGCGCACGCGCTCCCGGCAACAACGTGAGATCATCGGCCACCGCTGCGTAAAGATCTGCGCCCGCTGACTGCTCGGTCATGTACGTCGGAAGCGCGAGACCCTCGCCGCCGGGTAATCGTTGGAATGCGACCGGAATAGATGTAGCCATGTGCGCTGCTCACTTGGAGAGCAGCGTCGCCAACTCTTCCTGGAAGCTCTCGACATCGCGAAATGATCGGTAGACGCTCGCGAACCGAATATACGCGACTTGATCGAGACTCTTGAGCGCACCCATCAATTTTTCGCCGATCAGGGTCGCCGGAACCTCGCTCTCTCCGCGCGCGAAGAGATCGCGCTCGAGATCGGCGGCAACCGCTTCCATCTGGCTCTCGGAGATCGGCCGCTTTTCGAGCGCACGCCTCAGCCCCGAGAGAATCTTCTCCCGACTGAACTGCTCGCGCCGGCCGTCTTTCTTGACCACAAACAGGCGCGGGGCTTCCATCCGCTCGTAGGTGGTGAACCGATGCTTGCACACCAGACACTCACGGCGGCGCCGAACGACGGTTTCATCGTCGCGCGAGTCGACCACGCGGGTCTCGCTCTTGCGACAGGTCGGACAGATCAGAAGCGACCCTTCATATGCCGGAAGACCCACATAATGTGGGTCTTCTCAGTATAGACCACAATCGGTGCGAAAGCAAAACGCCCCCGCGAAGCCGAGTCCTACGTTGCGGCTCCGATTTTGAACATCTTGGTCCCGCACTCCGGGCATTTACCCTCGGTTGCCGGGCGACCGTTCTTCATCGTGATCTGAACGGCGTCTTTCATATCACGCTTGGTCTTGCACTTTACACAGTACGCTTGAGATGCCACGGTTGTCTCCTCCGAAATTGCGCCCACCGGCTGGGTCCGCCGAATGGCGACCTCCCCTTGGTTGGGGCGGAGTATTCCCAGGCCTTGGCGAGTTTCCCCCCAGGAATTCTCCTGGGCACGACCTGCCCTAGCCGCCTCGTGACTCCAGCGTGAAGGCGGAGTATGCGCCCGCTTACTCCGCACTTGGTCCCGACCGACGTCCTCGAGCGCCTACGCGGCGAGCGCTGGCCTTCGATTCCCTTTGCGGGACTCTATGCTTGCGGCGCGATCGAGGCCCTTGCCGGGACCACCGTCGCAATCGTGGGGACGAGGGCCGCCAGCGGCCAGGGCCGCCGCTTAGCCCATGCCTTGGCGGCCGAGTTGGCGGGCGACGGGATCGCCATCCTCTCGGGTTTAGCACTGGGGATCGATGGCGCAGCCCACGAGGGTGCGCTTTCGGTTGGCGGGGCAACTATCGCAGTACTGGGCGGAGGGCAC
>JBDTCU010000037.1:0-3509 GCA_039923415.1 Vulcanimicrobiaceae bacterium | reverse complement strand
GCGCGTCTACGCCACAATCGAAGCCAAAGCGGGTATCTTGTGGCGCTCCGACGACGCGGGCGCGAATTGGAAGCTGGTCAGCAGTGACACCCTGGTCAATCAGCGGCCATTCTACTTCTCGCATATTTTGGTCGACCCGAGCAACAAGAGCCACGTCTATGCGATCTCAGAGGCGCTGGCCGAGAGCAAAGACGGCGGCAAGAAATTCACCGCCATCGCGTCTTCGGTTCACGTCGATTACCACGCGATGTGGATCGCTCCAAATAATCCTAAACGGATGATGGTCGGCGAAGACGGCGGCTACGCGCTGAGCGTTGATGGCGGCAAGAGTTGGTCGTTCTCGCGGAACATTCCAATCGGCGAGGTCTATCATGTCGGGTTGAGCCAGAACGAAAATCCCTATACGCTCTGCGGCGGTTTTCAAGATAACAATGCCTGGTGCATTCCGTCCAACTCGCTGGACCCGTCCGGGATTCTATCGCGGCATGCAATTGCGGTATCCGGCGGTGACGGCGAATGGGCAATCCCCGATCCGGCTGACCCGAATTACATCTGGAGCGATTCCGAAAACGGCGCGCTCGGAATCTACAATAAGAAAACCGGCGACGGATGGTACGTTCAGCCTTACTTGCAGGATTCGCAAGAGAGCTACGATCTCGCAAAGTCAAAGTATCGGTTTAACTGGGATTCGCCGATTGCGTTCGCGCCCTGGGATCCGCATGTCGCTTGGTATGGCGCAGATGTGGTCTTTCAAAGCACCGATCGCGGGATTCACTGGAAAGCGATCAGTCCCGACCTTACGCTGAACGATAAAGCTCACCAGCAGCCGTCCGGCGGACCGATCACCCACGACGTCTCGGGCGCCGAGTACTCCGATACGATCCTAGACATCGAGGGATCTACACTAGCTACCGGCGAGATTTGGGTCGGCACCGACGACGGCCTCATTCAAGTCACGCGTGACGGCGGCGCTCACTGGAGCAACGTCACGCCCAAGGATGTGCCGGCCTACGGGCGGGTCGAAACGATCGCGCCCTCGCCGCTCGAAGATGGGACCGCCTATGCGGTTATCGATCGGCATCGTTCGGGCGATTATAAACCCTATGTCTTTGTAACTCACGATTTCGGGAAGAGCTGGGTATCGATTGTCGGGAACTTACCCGGCAATGTCTTTGCCCGCACGATTCGGCCCGACAGTCACACCACGAATATGCTCTATCTCGGAAACGAAGTCGGTCTCTATCTCTCCTACGACGGAGGCCGGCATTGGGAGAGCTTCAAACTAAACCTGCCGACCGTCTCGGTGCGCGACATTCGGATGCAGGAAGCGTTCGACGATATCGTTATCGCAACTCACGGGCGCGCGATGTATATCCTGGATGACGCGCTTCCGCTTCAAGAGATGACCGCTGCCAAGAACCAAGGCAGCATGCTCTTCAAGTCGCCGGTCGCCTACGAATACAATCAGCATTCGAACGACGAGGGCATCTACACCCGCTATGCCGGTGCGAATCCGCCGACCGGTGCGATTATCGACTTCTATCAAGCCAAGCCGCAAAAGACCGCACCGGCAATCGAGATTCTGGATAGCAGCGGCAAGATCGTTCGTAAGATATCCGGCACCCACAAGGTCGGCAAAGGCAAGAAGAGCAAAAACATTCCGTACATCGGGAACGAAACCGGGCTCAACCGGTACGTGTGGGATTTCACCACTGATGGTCCGGTGCTCTGGAAGGGCGCCGCCAAGGAGCGGTATCAAGGTCCCAAAACCGGCCCCGGCGTTCCACCGGGGGAGTACACCGCGCGCATGACCTTGAGCGGTCACCGCTACACCGATGCACTTGTGGTGAAGGCGGACCCGCGCACCCAAATCACGCAAGCCCAACTTGTCGAGAGTTACCTCTTCTCGAAGAAGTACTTTCACGACTTCTCGGTTATCGACACGATGCTCAACACCCTCGATGCCGTGAGGAAACAACTTACGAGCAAGAAGAAGGACGCGGCGCTCTCCGTGCAGGTTACAAGCGCGCAGCAGGGGCGAGAGTCGATCTTCAATGAGTTGACCGCCGATTATCACAACGATGAGGATTCAATTCAACGACCCGGCGCATTGCGCGAAGACTTGCAGGGCCTCGGGTATGCGGGCGGGGGAATAATCACACCGGCGCTTACCGAGTTTGGAGAACGCGTCGACGTGCGCTACGCGGCCGCGATTGCGCACTTTAATGCGTACCTTAAAACGCTCGAGCCGTTAAAACTCAAAGACATAAAGCCGGTCACGGAGTAATATGAAACACGTCACTACCTGTGGAGTCTTCCTTTGCGCGGTGCTTGTAACGCCGGTTAGCGCTGCGCAGGCGCCGTTTTCGCACCTGAAGTGGCGCGAAGTCGGTCCGGCGCTCAGCGGCGGCCGAGTTGCGGCGGTTGCCGGGACGGCCGCCAATCCCAAGCTCTACTATCTGGGGAGTGCCGGCGGTGGCGTTTGGAAAACGAGCAATGGCGGCGCGACCTGGGAAGCGGTTTTCGCGAAGCAGCCGGTTTCCGCAATTGGTGCGGTCACGATCGATCCGAAGAACCAGAACACGGTTTGGGTCGGAACCGGCGAAGCCAATCCGCGTAACGACGTCAGTTACGGCGATGGCGTCTATAAGACGACTGACGGCGGAAAAAGCTGGACCAATATGGGTCTGCGAGCAACTCGTCACATTTCGCGGATTGCCATCGATCCGCGTAATCCCAAGGTCGTCATCGTCGGCGCGCTCGGCAGACTCTATGCCGACAGTCCCGACCGCGGCATCTATCGTACCGCCGACGGTGGTAAAACGTGGACCAAAACACTGTACGTTGGGCCGCAGAGCGGCGTCAGCGATCTGGCGATGGATCCGAATAATCCCAATACGCTCTACGCCGGCATCTGGCAGTTTCGGCGCGAGCCGTGGACCTTTCACTCCGGCGGCCCGCAAGACGGTCTCTACAAGTCGATCGACAACGGGCGCAGCTGGAAGAAGTTGACCGGTCACGGATTGCCGGCCGGCATGACTGGGCGAATCGGGCTCGCGATCGCACCGAGCGACTCCAAGCGAGTCTACGCGATTATCGAAGCCAAAGGCGGCATCTTGTGGCGCAGCGACGACGGCGGCGCGAACTGGAAGATGGTCAGCACCGACACGCTTGTCGATCAGCGCCCATTTTACTTTACCCATATCAACGTCGATCCGAAGAATCCCAACCACGTGTACGCAGTCTCCGAAATGCTGGCCGAAAGCAAAGACGGCGGTAAGAAATTCAAAGAGATAGCCGACAGCGTGCACGTCGATTATCACGCGATGTGGATCGCACCGAACGACCCGGATCGAATGATTACCGGCGAAGACGGCGGCTACGCGCTGACCCTTGACGGTGGCAAGAATTGGGCGTTTTCACGCAATCTGCCGATTGGGGAGAGTTATCATGTCGGCGTGAGCCAGAACGAGAACCCCTACACGGTCTGCGCGTCACTACAAGATAAC
>JBDTCU010000036.1:0-5469 GCA_039923415.1 Vulcanimicrobiaceae bacterium | reverse complement strand
TTCCGCTGGATCAAGTCTTCATCGGTTCGTGTACCAACGGATACATCGATGACTTGCGTGTCGTCGCGAAGATCATGAAGGGGAAGAAGATCGCGTCGAACCTGCGCGTGATTGTGAATCCGGGTTCGCAGAAAGTCTGGATGCAAGCCGCCGACGAAGGCATTCTGAGCATTCTGGCGGCGGCCGGATGCGCGGTGAACACACCGGGTTGCGGCGCGTGCTTCGGCGGCCACATGGGAACCCTCGGCGATGGCGAGCGCTGCCTCTCAACCACCAACCGGAATTACGTCGGGCGCATGGGGTCACCTAAAGCCGAGGTCTATCTGGCCTCGCCGGCAACCTGCGCGGTCTCCGCGCTGACCGGAAAAATCACCGATCCGCGCACCACTGCGCTCGTAGGAGTATAGCGAATGGCGACAACCTTAAGCGGCGCGGCTCACAAGTACGGCAAGAACGTCGATACCGATGTGATTATTCCGGGAAAGTATTGCAGCATCGTCGATCCGGTTGAGCTGGGAAAACACGCGCTCGAAGGAATCGATCCGGAGTTTGCGACCAACGTAAAGCCTGGCGACTTAATCGTTGCCGAAACGAACTTCGGGTGCGGGTCGAGCCGTGAAGTCGCACCGATCGCCATAAAAGGCGCGGGCGTCTCGGGCGTGATTGCGAAGAGTTTCGCGCGGATATTCTATCGCAATGCGCTCAACATCGGCTTGCCGATCTTCGAGTCCGCTCAAGCCGTCGACGACATCCAGAACGGCGATACGTTGGAGATCGAGCCGGCTACCGGCGTGATTCGCAACCTAACGCGCTGCAACACCTATCAGGCCGCGGCGTTTCCCCCGTTCATGCAAGCACTGATCGAATCGGGCGGACTGCAACCGTACGTCGAACGCAGGCTTGCGGAGATGGCAGCCGGGCGCGCCGGCTAGTAGCCGGCTCCCGGATTGATGCCGTCGATAAACTTGAACTTGGGACGATAGGCTGCGGTAAATGGAGTCTCGAGGGTGCCGATGTCCAAGACGCCGAGCATATCGGTGTTGCCGTCGAGTTCACCGGCGAAGGTCATGGTTGAGCCGTCCGGCTTGGTGACGACGATTCGAATCTGCTTTCCGTCCAGCGACCCGGCACAGGGGAAACGCTTGCTGTCGCTATCCAAATACGTTCCGGTTAACACGTTTTGCTGCTGCGCCAATTTAAAATGTGTGTAGATCGTGTTGTTAGGGTGCTGAATTTGCACTTCCCAAACGCCGCCGATGCCTTTGCGCGTGGTATCGGGGATCGGCGACGGTGTGGCCTTTGCGGCAGCTTTCGTCAGCGGGACGACTACGGCGGGCGGCGATGCACTCGGCGCACCCGGGAGCGGTGTCTGCACGGTGTTGATCGGCGGCGGCGCCGGCGGAGCGCTCGCAACGGCGACGATTTGTTGGGCGCCGGCGCGCAGTGGTGCATTGCCGACTCCGGCAATCGCCAAAGCGACCACCGCAAGCGCTAGCAAACTCATAGAACGGTTCACGATTACTTCTCCCTTAGAAACAGCCCGGTCCATTCACCAGAGCTTACAATTGTCCGCCAGGCGAAGCGGTTGCTTGCGGTGTGGGTTCGATCCGCCGCGGCTCGTTTATCGGAAGATGCATCATCCGCGAACCGGTTTGCGCGCCGCTCGCACTCGAGATTGCAGCAACGTCTTCGGCGAGGGCACTCATGACGGCACTATCGCTCGGACAACTCAGATCGGGCGAGATCCAGCCGTGCCAGCTCACCGATGTCGTCGAGCCGAACGAGGCACTCTTCATACAGCCGCTGTGCCCTTGAACGTGCTGGTCGCGTGCGGCCTTGACATCTGCGAAGAACTTCTGGGTCAGGTCAGTCGAGATCGATGAGGAATGCGGCTGCGGGGTTTCCGCCGCCGCAGCAAAACGCCGAACTCGAGTGGCTGCTTGCGCGCTGCCGTCCGACCAGACTTTAATCTGATAGCCGGCCGTATTAGTGGAACCGCTGTTGGTGACGATCGCACCATCGCGCGAAAACGCCGCCGCCGCCGCAAGGGCACCGGCCAGTGTGAAAACCAGAAAGCCTATGGTGATTTTCGCTCGCATGTTGCAGTAACGGGTTCCCCGGCAAGAACGTCACCGCCTCGCAAGAAGGTGAAACGCCGACTCGGTGCAATGGTGCCAGCCTGCTACAATTGTCAGAATGCTTCCGGTGTGGATAGCTTTTTGCACGCTTTTCAATGGAGTTTGTGTGAAGATCCGACTTCTTTCAATCGGGTTGGTTGCCTTGGCAGCCGGCCTAGCCGCCTGCGGCGGGAATGGCGGTGGCACGACTACACCGCCGACGCCCGCACCGATACCAACCGGCACCCCGGTGCCGGGGTATTTTAATCAGCGGCCGGCGAACCCGGGTGACGCATTTGCGTTTGCCGGCATGATGACGGCAACGAACGTCTATAATTATCCCGCGACGCCGCTGCCGACGACGACCGTCTCATCGATTATCGCACAAGCGATCACCGTGACGGCTGCGTTGAATCCGTTCGTCTCGCAAACCGCGACCGATTTCAATACCGTCGAGACCGACACGCAAAACCTTCGTACCCTCACGACCACCAGCGACGGCTTCTACGGCTTCGCGCCGGCCGGCAGCGGATTCAATTTCGTGCTGTACGGCCTCACCACGACCGATTCGGGCGGAAGCAGCTATAAGTACGCTTACGGTACTACTCCGCTCATTATCGATGAACTTCCGCAAGCCGCCGGTTCTTTCACGAATACAGCCGCCGTCACGATCACCGAAAAAGACGCCGACGGCACGAACGCCGTTCGCACGTACAACCCGGACGGAACCTATACCGAAACCCAGAATCAGCCGCTCGGATCGAGCGCAACCGTCATCGAAAGCCCGGACGGCAGCGGCTCGTACCTTGGGAATGGCTTCTTCAACGGACAAATCGCGGGTCTGACATTCAGTGCGCCGGTCGGCGGAAAAATTTCGGCCGCCATCGTGTTTCCGCTGCCGCCGACGCCGACCCCAAATCCAACCGGATCACCGGCACCGACACCAAATCCAACGACGCCGCCGCAAGTGATCACCGTAAATCAGTGGTATCCGGCGACGCCTAAGTTTTACAATGAGGCCGATGTCGCAACCACCGCGGTGACCTTTCCCGCGAGCTGCAATGTCCCGGCCAGCTACGGAACCTCCGGGAACCAGCTCACCCAGACGATCGATCGACTCGATACCGTTTTCGGATTTACCGACCATATGGTGACGACCAGTTACCTGGTCGCGGGATTCGGGCCGGTTTGCGTGTCGATGAGCGACCTGCAAACCAGCTATTACGATTATCTGGGCGATCAAAACTTCACGTATGTTTTCTCGAGTCAGCCGCAGAGTACATCGACAATCCTTGAGAATCTGACCCTGCAAGCCGGAGCGACGATTAAATCGCGCGCGCGCAAGGACGCTGCAGGCTCGCCGATTCCGTCGTCGATGATCGTGGCCGGACGCGCCCGTTTCCTAACGGCGATTGCCGATGAGCGCCGCAGCCGCGAACGAGCCTTCGAGCACTATCTCAAACAACGCCTCGCCCACCTGAAAGGAGCCGCTGGACGATGAACCACGCATATCCGAAGGCGCTCCTAGCGCTTGTAACCGCAACCTTTGCGCTGACCGCTTGCGGCGGCGGTTCGCCGAGTGCGATCCCCTCGCAAACGCAAAACCAACAGCTAACGCCCTATACGGGACCGGCGGCGCTAGCCAATTTCACTTGGGGCAAGGATTATTTGGCCCAGTCCCAGTTTCTGGGACCGGCCACGTTCGATAAGATGACGGTTGACGTCGTCGTAAACATGCGCGATGAAAGCGGTTTGTTGGCATTCGCAAAATCGGTCAGCGATCCGCACTCGGGCAACTATCGCAGATTTCTCACCCCGCAAGAGATCGGCGATCGTTTCGGCGCGTCGGCGACCGATTATGCCAAAGTTGCGAAGTACTTCAACAGCGATGGCCTCTCGGCTGCCGGCTGGCCCCAGCGCGAGGCATTGGTGGTCAGTGGAACGCAGGCCCAACTTGAAACGGCTTTCGGCACGAAGTTCGGGTTATACAAACGAGCCGGACAAGAGTTCGTAGCGCCGACGGTGGCACCGCACTTTTCGACCGCGATTCCGGTCACCGGAGTCACTCAGTTGCTCAATGCGCAAATCGCGCACAGCTATCTGATCCGCGGGTCGGCGGCGAACTTCGGCGGATATTCGCCCGCTCAATTGGCGCAAGGGTTTGATTACACCGGCGCCTACAAAGCCGGCTTCACCGGCACCGGAATCACCCTGGGCATCATCGGTACCGGCCCCATTTCATCCAAAGACGTACCGACCTTTGGGCAAATATTCAAGGCGCCAGTCGCACCGGTGACCGAGGTAGCGGCCATGCCGCAACCGCTCGACGGTCCGCCGCTTGAGGATGCACCGTCCGGCTTAACGACGCCACCGGCGGTGACCGCACCGTGCGGCACCCCATCGTCGCCGATCTACCCAACCGCGACGTGTAACCCTGAAGATGGCGAAGCCCAACTCGACACCGAGCAGCAGGCCTCGCTTGCGCCGGGATCGACCGTAAAGTTCTATCTGGCGTTTAACAGCCAAGAATGTAAGGTAACGAATAATCCGTTTCAATGTCCGCCCGGCGCCATCGGCGTTCAGGGTCTTTTCCTCACCGATGATGAGATTCAACAAGCGATCGCAGACAACACGGCCGATGCGCTCTCGCTCAGCTTCGGCGGTGGCGAGATCAATAACGAACAAGGCGGTTACATCAACCCGGACGGAACCGGTTTCGGACCGACCGAGTTTGCAACGCTCGCTTCAGAAGGGATCGCCGTGTTCGCCTCCTCGGGCGATACCGGAGCCGAGGAATGTTTTGACCCAAATACCGGCTCGCAACTCGCATCGCCATGTGTGAGCTACCCGTCCGGCGACCCGTCGGTCGTCTCGGTCGGCGGAGTGAATGCGCCGCTCGATAACACCGGAAAATTGCTCGGCCAAATCGCTGCGTGGGCCGATCAAACCACCAACGGCGGTGACGGCACCTTTGCAAACAATGTCGGCAGCGGCGGCGGAGTGTCGACGATCTTCACCGCACCGGCCTCGCAATCGCAGAACGTAGCCGGCGTTACGATGCGCGAGCAGCCCGACCTCTCGCTCATGGCCGATCCTGCTACCGGTCCCGCGCTTCTTCTGAACGCGGCGTTCGGCGCGCAGGCTGGGGCTTCCGGAGGAACAAGCGCCTCCGCTCCCGAGGCTGCAGCCATGTGGGCGTTGGTTTTGCAAGCCTGCAAAGCCACCGCGTCGTGCGCAACCGCAACCGGCGGCCATCCGTATCGCTTAGGCGATCCCAAAGCACTGATCTATGCGATCTATGGAACCAAGTATGCCTCGACCTCGGGTAATCCGGCAGCGTTCACCCCGACGC
>JBDTCU010000035.1:0-4993 GCA_039923415.1 Vulcanimicrobiaceae bacterium | reverse complement strand
CGGACTTGCGTCCCATGCTCACGACCAGATACCAGCGCTCCGTCGTTCGCGCATCTTCCATAAGACTTTCGATAATGTTCGTGCCGACCGTACGCGCGGTTTCGAATCCGAAGGTCGGCGCATTGTCCGGGAGCGGCAAATCATTATCGATGGTTTTCGGAACGGTTGCGACGCCGATCCGCCCGCGCGTTCTGGCAGCGATCTGGGTTGCGCCGTAGGTGGTGTCGTCTCCCCCGATGCAGACTAAGTAGCGAACGCCTAAGGTTTCCAGCGAGCTCACACAGCGCTCGAGGGTCGCTTCATCTTTCGCGGGGTTGGTGCGAGAGGTTCGCAGTATCGAGCCGCCGGTAAAGTGAATCCGCGAGACGGCTTCGATATCTAAATCGGCCACCTGGCTGGTGTCGCCCGCAGCGAGGTGATAGTAGCCGTCGTAGATCCCCAGCACTCGCAGCCCATTGTTCACGGCTTCGATCGTGGCGGAGGCAATCACCCCGTTTATACCTGGTGCCGGGCCGCCGCCGACTAAAATCGCTAAACTCTCGCCGCTCATCCCGTGTGCTTAAGCGTGCGCCTAGGGAACTCTTACTTCCGGCCAAAAACCAAACCGAATGCAAGGGCGGTACCGGGCGGTCCTCTTCGATCTATTCGGCACGCTGGTAAACGAGCGGGGCGAGGCAATCGCGGGTGCGTCGAAGCTTCTGCGCGAGTTGCCGGTCGATCGTTGGGCAATCGTGACTTCTTGCGGCCGCAGCTTAGCGAGCGCACTGATAAGCGGCGCCGGCTTCCCAACGCCAAGCTGCGTCGTCACGGCTGACGACGTGGCTCGAGGAAAGCCGGCGCCGGACGGATACCTGCTCGCGGCGCAAAGACTCCGCATCCCAGCCGCAGATTGTATTGTGGTCGAGGATTCCGAGCAAGGGATCGCCGCCGGCATTTCAGCCGGAATGAACGTGATCGCGATCTCGCGATCGCATCAACACCGAAACGTACGCTATGTCGAACATCTGGGCGACATCACGTTTGAAGTGGGCGCCGACGGCGGGGTAATGGTCGGGTAATTACGGAGTCGGAGTGGCGCTGGAAGCTGGCCCTGGCTGATGTTTGGCGTGCGGATGGAACTGGCGCATGTTCTGCTCGAATTGAGTGCGCTGGGTGGGCGTGAGCTGATTCACAACATTCTGGCGGAGCTGTTTCCTGGCGACGGGATCGCGCGGACTCCCCTTCGGATGGGCTTGTCTGTAGCTTTGCATCAGTGACTTGATTTGAGCTTGCTGCGCGGTACTCAAATTGACGCCGTGCAAACTGCGCATGAAGGCGTTGCCGTGATGGTGGTGACGGTGAACGGCGGCCGTTGGCGCGGCGGCAGCTGGTGTGGTATCTGCGGATGCGGCGAGCGGAGCCGCGAGCGCAGCGGAAAACGCGATGGCGATAAATGTAGAAGATAATTTCATGGGTCTACGATAGCGTAGAGCTCCATAAGATCGCCTGAGAATGCGATTAGAAGCCGGTTAGAGTCGATGAATAGCAGCCGAGCGTACTCCAACGCTTGCTTGGGCCTCGAATTGCAGAAAATTGTCGGCAAACAACCCGGCCAGCCGCTTGGCCTGCGCGTCATAAGCGGCCTTATCAGACCATGCGTTGCGCGGGTTGAGGAGCGCACTTGGAACATCCGGAACCGACGTCGGAATCATCAGCCCGAAGAACGGTTCTTTTACGAGTTCGACATCCTGAAGCCGGCCATCCAACGCGGCATTGATCATTGCCCGGGTGTGAGCGATCGACATGCGGGTACCGACTCCATAGGGGCCGCCGGTCCAGCCTGTATTTACCAGCCAGCATGTAACCTGATGCCGGTCGATCTTACGCCCCAGCAGTTTGGAGTAGACGGTCGGATGATGAACCATGAACGGCGCGCCGAAACAGGTTGAGAATGTCGCGGTCGGTTCGGTGACGCCGCGTTCGGTGCCGGCGACCTTCGCCGTGTACCCGGAAAGGAAGTGATAGAGCGCCTGATCGCGCGTCAGTTTGCTGATTGGGGGTAGGACGCCGAATGCGTCCGCCGTAAGCATGATGATCGTATGCGGGTTACCGGCTTTCGAGCCCGCGACGACATTCGGAATGTATTCGATTGGGTACGCCGCGCGCGTATTCTCGGTTCTAGCCTGCGAATCGAGGTCCAACTCGCGAGTCTGCGGATCGTACACGACATTTTCCAGCACAGTTCCGAAGCGATGCGAGGCAGCCCAAATTTCCGGTTCGGCCTTCTGCGAGAGCTTGATCACCTTGGCGTAACATCCGCCTTCAAAATTGAAGACGCCGTCGTCCGACCAGCCATGCTCGTCATCGCCGATCAAGGGTCGTGCGGAGTCGGCTGAGAGTGTCGTTTTGCCGGTACCCGAGAGTCCAAAGAAGATTGCCACACCCCCGTCGGCGCCGACATTGGCCGAGCAGTGCATCGGCAGAACGTCGCGCAGCGGCATCAGGTAGTTCATGATCGTGAACACCGACTTCTTGATTTCGCCGGCGTAGCGAGTTCCGCCGATTAAGATCATGTGCCGCGCGAAGTTCACCAAAATGAACGTTGGCGAATTGGTTCCATCGCGGACTGGATCGGCTTGGAATAGGGCCGCATCGACGACCGTAAACTCCGGGGAGAAATTAGCCGGCAGGGTCTCGGGCACGATAAAGAGGTCGCGCGAGAAGAGGCTGTGCCACGCGTATTCGGTGATCACTCGAACCGGCAGCCGGTAACGCTCGTCGGCGCCGACGTAGCAATCCAGCGAATAAACCTCGCGCTGCGCGAGGTAGTCGCTCACACGCTCGAATAGAGCGTCGAACTTCGCGGCATCGATCGGCTTGTTGGTTTTGCCCCAGTCGATGTGCTCCGCGCTCGAAGGCTCCTTCACAAAGAACTTGTCGCTCGGCGAACGTCCGGTGTGCTGCCCGGTCTCCACAATGAACTGACCGTCGTACCCGAGAACACCCTCGCCGCGGCGAATGGCGTGTTCGCAGAGTTGTGCGATCGATAGATTCTCGAAGAGTTCCGCGGCTTTGATTTTCTTTGGAACCGTAAGTATTGTTCTGCTCCCAACGGGTGTGAGAACGTACACTTAGGTGGAGCTAAAGAGGGTGCCTGCAGGTGCCATCCAATGCTAACCGCCGTGCTTATTCGTCCAGTCGCTTTCTTCTCTCATCTTGTGAGCTGGTCCCTATTTCTGAGCCTTATCCTGCTGCTTTCCGGCGGGTCGGGGGCCGCCGAACCCCCTTTTCACTTCGGCTTGTATCCCAGCGGCCCGCTCGACGGTATCACCGACGTTCCCGGAGTCAGGGTCGGCAATCTTACCAAGATCCAGGGCCAAGACATTCGGACCGGCGCAACCGCAATTCTTCCCAACGCCGATCCTTGGAACCGCAAGGTTTCCGCCTACGCGCTGCCGTTTAACGGCAACGGCGAGATGACCGGCGTGCACTGGGTCAACGAATCCGGATACTTGGAGACGCCGATCGTCCTTACCGATACGCTCGACATCGGTCGCGCAGACGACGGCGCGATCGGTTGGATGATGCATCGCTATCCCCAGATCGGGGTGCATGACGACGTTCCGCTGCCGGTTGTGGCCGAGTGCGACGATCAACTGCTGAACGACATTCGAGCGCGCTCGGTTAGCGCAAGTGATGTCGAAGCGCTATTGAACGAAGCCAAGCCGGGTCAGTTTGGGCGGGGAAGCGTCGGTGCCGGAACCGGAATGAAAGCTTTTGGATTTAAAGCCGGCATCGGTTCGGCTTCGCGCGTTTTACCCCAAGCATTGGGCGGTTATACGGTCGGGGTCTTGGTCAACGACAATACCGGCTCGTCACGCGAACAATTAACCATCGACGGCGTGCATGTCGGCGAGAAACTCAAGAATGACTACAAGATGGTCTTTCCGCACCGCGTTTCGCTGCACGGTAGAATGGCGTCGGGCAGTATCGTGATCATCGTTGCCACGAATGCCCCGCTGGATTCGCGCCAGCTGCATGCGCTCACGTTGCGCGCCGGCTTGGGTATGGGCCGCACCGGGTTGACTTCCGATGTCGGAAGCGGCGATCTATTCCTGGCCTTCAGCACCGGCTTTACCTACACGCGTACCGGAAACTTTGAGATTCAACCGCCGCGAAACCAATTTACCGAAAACGAAGATACCCTCAACGCGTTGTATCGCGCGACCGCCGAGGCGACCCAGGCGGCAATTTACGACGCACTGTTTTCAGCCAGAACGATGAGCGGTCGCGGCGGCGTCACGGTCTACGGCATGCCGGTAGACCGTGTGCTCCAGATGCTCGAGCAGCCGCGATGAGTTTTATCGAAACTCCCCGCCTGTTGATTCGTAAATGGATGCCGGGTGACGCAGCCGATCTTTCGCAGATATACGGTGATCCGGAGACAATGCGGCACATTCCGAGCGGACCGCTCGATCCTGAACAAACGCGCGCCGCCATTGCGAAAATGTCCGACGACGACGAACGCGGCGAGTTTGGTCCATGGCCGGTCATCCTCAAAGAGACCGGTAAGCTGATTGGTGAGTGCGGGTTGCAATACTTGGACCGGACGCCGGAGGTTGAGGTCGGTTGGGTTCTCGCCGACGCGGTCCGTGGAAATGGTTATGCGACTGAAGCTGCGGCGGCGGTTTTGGAGTTTGGGTTCTCTGCCTTGAGCTTACCGCGAATCGTCGCGATAGTCGCTCCCGAAAATCGTGCCTCGATCGCGGTCGTGAATCGGCTGCATATGTGGTTCGACCGAGTTGCGCGCTACTACCATCGCGATTTCTTAAGATATCACCTCGATCGCCCGTCAAATCACGGCCTTGAGA
Organism: Vulcanimicrobiaceae bacterium; assembly: GCA_039923415.1. Classification (GTDB taxonomy): domain Bacteria; phylum Vulcanimicrobiota; class Vulcanimicrobiia; order Vulcanimicrobiales; family Vulcanimicrobiaceae; genus JALYVT01. The sequence goes on along the minus strand of JBDTCU010000035.1, from coordinate 143 downwards.
GCCGGTAGCTACATCGGTATGCTATTTTTGTAATCTACACTTACCAAAAAAGGAGATTCGGTCATGGCCGTTACTGCTATTGCGTTCACGATGTACCCCGTCAGCGACATACCGCGCGCTGTTGCCTTTTACCAGGACGTGCT
>JBDTCU010000034.1:0-5043 GCA_039923415.1 Vulcanimicrobiaceae bacterium | reverse complement strand
GACAAACGCGGCTTCATCGCTAAGCGACCGGTGTTCGCGCTCGCCGCGCAAACGCGGCTCGTACCGGGCGATGAACTCCGCATACGATCGGCCGATCGACGGCAAGTCCCAGCAGCGTTCGAGCAGTTCGCGATCCGATAGCGGGCCGCGGTATTCCCCGGCAAACAGATCGATGTGATCGAGCAAGCGATTCGCCTGCGCGCTTTCGCGGGCGGCTTCAATGACGTCGCTCGGCGAGATCCAGATCGACGGTGTTAGCGGCGCGAACCCAATCAGGGTAAGATCCTTGCGCAAGCGGTCGCGGCGTTCGCGTCCGGTCTCCGGCAGGCGGTATGCGAGCATTCGCCAACGCCCGTCCCACTCGACGACCGGTTCGTAGATCCGCGGACTAATCTTGGCCACCCGACGTTCGCCGCGTTCGGTCAGCGAGTAGTAGGATCGGTTCCCGGTCCGCTCGGCGGCTAGCCAGCCCTGGCGAGACATCCGGCTGACGGCCTGGCGAACGGCCTGCTCGGAGAGCCCAAACTGCGCCATCAGCCGGATCAGACTGCCGACCCAAAGGGCATTCCGGCCACCGACGAAGTCGCCGAACAGGGTGAAAATAAAGGAGTTTGGACGAGTAACTTGCCGAATCGGCACCTTGACACCTCCCCTCGAGCGGCGTAGCATAACAGAATTCTCGGAAACTAACAAAATTCCGTCACATGGCCGGCGACGGCTGACAGAGAGATGCTAATGGCTAGAATTTCTACCTTTGATGACTGGATCGACCTGCTCAAGCAATGGCAGAGCGATATCGGGCTCGATCGCGAGTTGATCGAGCGGTATATGCCGGGCTATGAGTTCGAGGCTAAGTACGGCGAGCTGCCCACAAGCGAGATTACGTTCGGCGAATATCGCGGCGAACGGAAGTGGGAGAAGGTGTTGGAGATCCCGGATCAACGGATGCGCGATGCGGTTCTGAACATGGTGGTCTATCAAGGCGACACCGAGTTCGCTTCCAACGAGCAGCAGCGGTTTTTGGTCAATAACGCACCGAGCGACTACGATCTGGCCTCGCTGGTGCGGATCATGGTTGAAGAGACCCGCCATGGCTATCAAATGTGCCATCTTCTGATTAACTATTTCGGCAGCGACGGTAAAATCGAGGCCCAGAAATTGCTCGAGCGTCGCGCGTTCGGCAAAAAGAATCGCCTGCTTAACGCGTTCAACGACGATGTCACACATTGGCTCGACTTCTACGCTTATACCAACTTCATGGATCGAGATGGTAAATTCCAGTTGACGATGCTCTCGCACTCGGGCTTCGCGCCGCTCGCAGCCTCCATGGGGCCGATGCTTAAGGAAGAGTCTTACCACATGGGTACGGGCATCTCCGGTCTGCGGCGCATCGCGCAAGCCGGCGTGATTCCAGTCGAGGTTCAACAGAAGTATTACAACAAGTGGATATCGGGATCGCTCGACCTGTTTGGAACCGATCATTCGAGTTCGGCGCAGTGGGCATACGCCTGGGGCATTAAGGGTCGTGTCGACGAAGACAAAGCCGGCGAGGAGCCTTGCGATCGCGAGCATTTGAACGAGCGGGCGCGCGATCAGTTTTACGACGAAGTCAGCAAAACGGTCGAGCGGGTCAACGACGTCAACGCCTCGCCGACGCCGTTCTATGTTCCCGACATCAAATTCAATCGCAAAATCGGCGCACATAAGGACGAGTTCTGGAGCGCGGATGGTCGTCGCCTGACCCAAGTGGAGTGGGACGCTTACGCGCCGACCGTTCTGCCGAGCCCAACCGATGACGCCGCCTTAAAATCCTATTTCACCAATCCAGGATGGATCGCCCCAAAAGGAAAAACCGCATGAGTACGACTGTGAACGGAACTCCGCAGCAGACCCCGTTCGGACGCGAAGCGCGTCATGCGGACGGGAAGCGCATCATCAACTATCATAAAGACGGGCACATCGCCATGCTTGAGATGGACGATCCGCCGGCCAACACCTACACCCACGAAATGATGCGTCAGCTCGATGAGGCGATTTTAGATGCCCGCTTCGACGACAGTGTTGAAGTCATTCTGATTACCGGCAAAGGTGACAAGTTCTTTTCCGCCGGCGCCAATATTGCGATGCTCAACGATGTGACGCCGGAGTTCAAGTACATGTTCTGCCTGCACGCGAACGAAACGCTATCGCGTCTGGAGCAGACCCCGAAGCTGGTGATTGCCGCGCTCAACGGCCACTGCGTCGGCGGCGGGCTCGAAATCGCGATGGCTTGCGACATTCGGATCGCGCGCCAAGACGCCGGAAAGATCGGCTTGCCGGAAGTTGCGCTCGGCGTCCTGCCGGGCACCGGCGGAACCCAGCGATTGGCGCGCCTTGTCGGTAAATCACGGGCGATCGAACTGATGGCGACCGGCCGCACCTTCAGCTTCGAACAAGCGTTGGATTGGGGTATTGTGAGTGATGTATTTGAGGGCGACGGCGCGAGTTTCCGCGAGCAAGTCCTGACTTATGCTCGCCAATTCACCTCACCGAACAAAGCACCGATGGCGGTAGGTCATATCAAGCGCGCGGTTCAGACCGGGCTTGAGCTGCCGCTTAACGATGCGCTCGCGCTCGAGCGCGAACTGCAGTCGCTCCTGTTTAAGAGCACCGATGCGAAAGAAGGCATCGCCGCTTACAATGAAAAGCGCGTCGCCAAGTTTACTTATAAATAGGTAGGGCCTACCCTAGGACGAACGAAAGCCTGGGTCGGAAGATTCAGGCTTTCGTATGTGTCGACTGGAGGATGGATGATCTCAAATCTGGTTCGGGTCGGCGCCGGCGCTCTCGCGCTGGCGCTCTGCGCGACCGTTCTGCCGGCCCCGGCAGCCGACTCGGGCGATGGGCGATTCGCCTCGCTCGCCGCAGCCTATTTTATCGCTGGATTTAAGATGCAGCCCTCGACTGCGACCCAGGCCGGCCTGCATTCCGACGACTACCGTCTTGACGATATGTCGGCGAGCGCGTTCCACGCACGACTGACGCTGGACGCGTTATATCTCGCGCAAGTCACTGCGCTCGATCCGTCTGCACTATCTTCCGATGCCGCGCTCGACCGCACCCTGCTGATAGATGCAATCAAAGACGATCAGCTGCTCTCCGGAACGCTCGCACAATGGAAGCACAATCCCGACATCTACACAGGAACCGCCAGCGGCGCGATTTTTGCGCTGATTTCGCGAGATTTCGCTCCGTTAGATGTGCGCATGAACGACGTGATTTCGCGTGAGCGCGCGATTCCCGGATTGTTCGCTCAGGCGAGGGCCAACACCACCGGCGTCGATAGCGTGACCAAACTGATCGCCTATCAGGACACGCTCGGATCGATGGTTTTCTTCGGAACGACCGTCCCTTCAGCGTTTGCCTCGGTGAAAGACCCTAAACTGCAAGCGGCACTCAAGGGCACGACGCTCTCTGCGACCGCTGCGGTCAGGCAGTATGCCGCTTGGATCAAGGCGATCAAGCCGAGCGGCACCTACGCCATCGGCGCAGATGCGTATCGCAAACGACTCGAATACGAAGATGCTCTGCGCATGCCGCTAGGGCAATATTTGGCCGTTGGTCAGCGCGCGCTCGACGCCTCTCGTGCGGATTTTATTGCCACGGCGAGAAAAATTAACGCTAAGGCGACCCCAATGCAGGTCTATCTCTCGCTCGCAAAAGATCACCCTGCGCCAAATCACTTATTGGCAGCAGCGGCTGCTGATTTAGTGCGCCTGCGCGCATTTATCATCGCGCGCCACATCGTGACCTTGCCGCCGGACGCCGATATTCAGGTGATTGAAACTCCGGCCTTCGAGCGCTCGACTACCAGCGCGGCGATGGACCCGCCCGGGCCCTTGGAACAAGTTGCAACCAAAGCGTATTACTATGTCACACCGGTCGATCCGAGCTGGAGCAAGAAACAGCAAGAGCAGTTCCTGGCCGAGTTCAATAACTATGAGCGTCCGCTTATCTCGGCGCATGAGGTCTACCCCGGGCATTTCGTGAACTTCGCGATCGATCGGCACCTCAATCTGAGCCTCACACGCAAACTTCTGTTTAGTTCCGAATACGCTGAAGGCTGGGCTCATTACAGCGAGCAGATGATGGTGGACGAAGGGTGGGGAAACGGCGATCCGCGAGTGCGCTTGGCACAACTCGACGAAGCACTCTTGCGGGAATGTCGGTACGTCGTCGGCGTTAAGATGCACACTCAGGGGATGACCGTTCCGCAGGCCGAGAAGCTCTTTACCGAACAGTGCTTCCAAACACCGCAAGTTGCGGTCGAAGAATCGCTGCGCGGAACTCAAGACCCGATGTACGGATACTATACCCTTGGGAAACTCATGGTGCTGAAACTGCGTGCGGACTACCAAAAGAAGCTCGGCGCGAATTACACCCTCGAGAAATTCCACGACGCGTTTCTCGCGCACGGCGATCCGCCGATTCCGCTGCTTCGCCCGTTCCTGCTCGGAACGGACGACGACGGAAAGGTACTATAGGTGGATTCCGCCGCGCAGACTTCGTCAGCTGGGCGGAATCCGTCGCGTTCGGCCATCGGCCGGGCTGCCGCCTGATGCGCCGATGGGAAACGTACGTCGCATTGGTTGCGGTGACGCTCGCGAGTCTCTCCGCGGTACGCTTAGGCGGCCACTATCGGCTGGTTATGGCGGTTGTCGCGATTGCGCTGATCGCTTGGGTTGGGATCTCACGTCTGCGTTCCTTACGGCCTGGGCGTCCACACCGCGATTTTGGCCCGCTCGATCGCGCGACTCGGATTCGCGAGGAACGCGAACGCCGCTACTGGCGCTAGGGTGATTGACTTTGGCGAGGTCTGTGAGTCGATCGCGGCGACATCGAGCAAACTAGAAAAAGTGGAGCGACTCGCGCAGTATCTAGGCGCGCTCGGTGACGCCGATCTTGAGGCTGCTTCGCGGTTTTTAACAGGCCGTCCATTTGCGCAGCGCGAGCAAAAAAGTCTCTCACTTGGCGGCAGCGCGATCGTTGCCGCGGCAAGGAGCA
>JBDTCU010000033.1:0-3015 GCA_039923415.1 Vulcanimicrobiaceae bacterium | reverse complement strand
GCGCAGAGGGCACCCCTGGCGACGATCAAGCGCGGGCGGTCGCACCGGCCCTGCGGCTGGATCCGGGGAAATTCGCGGACGCCGCCGCCCGAAGGTATACTCCGCCGGAGATTGCGGTTGCCGAAGTGCGCCATCATCCGCAGGTACCGCATCCGAGTAACGGGTACGTGTTTTTTCTTGACGGCGGCGCGCGGGCGGCGTTAGTCGACCCCGCAGGTATTCCCGCAAATCTGCTGCGGATGCTGCGCGACGGGAAGTATCATCTGCAGTATATTTTAGTAACCCACAAACATGCCGATCACTGCGATGCTACCGCCGAGATCGCAGCCGCCTTCCCGGAAGCCGAAATCGTGATGCACCAGGCGGACGTACATGCAATTGGAGCACTGGCCTCAAAGGCCGTGCTGGTGAGAGACGGCGACGACCTTCCTTTTAGCGACGATGTACGCATTCGAATGCTGCACACCCCAGGACACACCGACGGCTCCTCATCGTATCTTGTGCGCTCAACCGTTTTCACTGGCGACACGTTGTTTGCCGGAAGCATCGGCGGCGCATACGGCGACGTCAGTACCTACGACGATATTCTGAACAGCGTGAACACTAAACTCTTTACTTTACCGGACGAAACCATCGTCATGCCCGGCCACGGTCCTCCAACTACTCTCGCACTCGAGAAAGCGCACAACCCATTTTTTCGCTGATTCCTACTTGGTGAAAACGGCGTGAGCGTCGGCGCTGCTTTTGGTGGTGCCGTCGCTGGCTTGGACCTTGACCGGAGTCGTCTTGGGCGCGGTATCGTCGTTGTGAATCATTTGGAATTCGATAATCTTTACGCCCGAAGAGGGAATATTCAACGCCAACTGCATCGGTGAGCAAACCCGGTCCGAGCAGAACGAAGCGATCCAGCCTTTAGCCATCCCGGTCGCACGCAGATGGACGAGCTTCCCGGATGTCCCGCTGACCGTCAGGCGGTATTTGATCGTTCCGGGTACACTGCCCGGCAGATCGGCACCGGTCCAGGGCGCGAGCGTCACCGCGGTTCGGCCGGAGCGGTCGAGATCGAGCGAGAGCAGCCCCTCTTGGGCTTCCTCGTTATACATTGCGAAACTGCTGCTCTTTACGGGCATCATAACGGCGTACTTCGCGGTTTCCAAGAACTGGTTGTGCGCCTTACCGCTCTCACCAGCCGCGACATACGCCTTGGCGAGATAGAGATGAGCATAGGCCACCAACACAATCGAATCCAACGATTTTTTTGGGTCGGCGGCCAAGGCCTTTTCGGCCAGCGTTAGACCGGTTTGGGTTGCGGCAATCGCGTTTGGATACTCTTTAAGCTGGAGGCCGGCACGACCGATAAAGTCGATGTACGTGCCGGCATCCGGCGCAAGCGCCATCAGTTTCTGGTAGCTTGCAATCTCGTCTTGCCAATCATGCAATTCGTATTGTGCAAATGCAAGGCCGCCCAGCGCATCTTGATTTTTCAGGTCCAATGCGAGCGCTTGCGCGTAGGACTCGGCGGCCCCCGCCCAATGCTCCTCATCCGTCGCCGAATCGCCTTGCAAGCCCAGCAGCAATGCTTTGTCGGCGTTGTCGGCGGCGACCGGCATGAGTGCCGCAATTGCGTCGTCACGAAGCGCCGCTTGAGCCGCCCGCGTTTTTAAGTAGTCAACGACTTGACCCGTACTCAGATCTTCTTTGCCGGCAACGGCGTTGGAATCGGAGATCGCTTTCTGAACCAATTTCACCGCCGCTAGCACAGCGTCGTGCCCGGTGCCGAACGGATACAGGCTCGGGTCGAGTTCACGGTCGATTGAGGTTTGGAGCGCTGAAGCGATGACGCCGTTCTTCCCTTCTTTGGCCGACGCGACGAATGAGGTCAGTTGTTCTGGAGCGATGACGTCGACCCAGCGCGCGCGGATGATTCCATTACCATCGATCACGTAGGTCGTCGGAATTCCACGGATATCGTACGCACGTCCAACAACCCGATCTGAATCGAGCGCGACCGGATAAGGGAGCGATTTCGCTGCGATAAACGCCCGAATCAGCGGCGCCTCTTCGCCCTGGTCTAGTCCTAAGAACACCACGCCCGGCGAACCCAACTTCTTATAGGAAGCGATCATATCCGGGGTTTCTCGCCGGCACGGAGGGCACCAAGTCGCCCAAAAATTGAGCACCAGAACCTTGCCCTTGAAGTTCGCCAGGGTGACCGTTTTGCCGTCGAGCATCTTTACACGAAAGGGCGGAGCCGCTTGGCCTGGGTTCGGACCCGGAATCGACGCAGACGCCGCCGGCGACGGGACGGTCAGGGCCAGTGCAAGCGCGCTAAGGGTGAGCAGGCGAATCTTCACAAGTTGGTTCCTCCGGTTTCTCTAACTATACTACGTCCTAAGCTTGTAGCCGGTTGCGGTCATGCGCAATGCCGTGCCGAGCGCGACCAACGCAAGCAGTCCGATCACGCCGACCGAGAGCCAGAGAGATAGGTAGCTCTGCCCCGTGTAGCTATGCCGGAAGGCGTCGATTGTGTAAAACATCGGGTTGAACAGCGAGAGGTTGCGAAAGACCGGCGGCAAGAACTGGATCGACGTAAAGACGCCGCCGACAAAAACCAGCGGTGTGATCGCAAACGTTGTGAGCACAGCGATGTGATCGAATTTTTCGGCTAGTAAGCCAAAGATAATGCCGAGCGCGGAAAAAAGGATCGAGACCAAGATCATCACAGCGAAGTAGAGCGGCCAATTGTGCGGCAGAGTGTGTACGAAGATCAGACCCATTAGCATAATGATGTTGGCAATCAGAACCGCTCGCGTCACGCTGCCGAGGACATACCCAAAAACCATCTCGGCGGCCGACATCGGGGCGATCAGCATCTCCTGAATGGAGTTCATAAAGCGCCCTTGAAAGACCGAGCTGCTGCATTCGCCGTACGACGAATCGATGACTTGAAGCATAATCAACCCCGGAATCAAAAACTCAGCGTAGCTGACGCCTTGTACCTGTTTTATCCGGCTG
>JBDTCU010000032.1:0-7950 GCA_039923415.1 Vulcanimicrobiaceae bacterium | reverse complement strand
CGGGAACGCTGCGGCTGCAGATGAGATTATAGAGTATCTTGGAGCCGGGATGTCGCTTGAGGATATTGAGTCCGACCAGCGCCGTCACCATATCGCCGCCGACCAGTTCCCCCTTTTCATCTACGATGAACATTCGGTCGGCATCGCCGTCAAACGCTACCCCCAAATCACAGCCGTACTTCAGCACCGCTGCCTGGAGGTCGCGCATATTTTCGGGCTCGATCGGGCTGGCCGGATGATTCGGAAAACTGCCGTCGAGTTCGAAGAACAGCGGAACGACTTCGCAGGGAAGATGCTTGAACACGTGCGGCACCGTTTCGCCCGCCATTCCGTTGCCGGCATCGATGGCGATCTTAAACGGTTTGATCTGCTTTGGATCGATGAACGATAGACAATGCTGGGCGAAATCATCCAGAATGTCGCGCCGGCTGATGGTTCCGGGCCTAGCCGCTTTGGGTGCGAGCCTGCCGCTGAGGATCTGATCCCGGATAGCTCCCAGGCCGGTTTCGAGCGAGATCGCCTGCGCGGCTTCGCGTGTAAATTTCATGCCGTTATATTGGGCGGGGTTATGCGAGGCTGTAATCATCACGCCGCCGTCGTACCCGTATTTCCCGACCGCAAAATAGAGGGCGTCGGTTGAAACCATACCCACATACACCACATCGGCGCCGGCCTCGTTGGCTCCGCGTGCGAAGGCCTCAAAGAGCTTTTCGCCCGAGGGCCGCATGTCGCGCCCGACCGCAATCGTCGTGGCGTTAAGGAGAGTGGTGAAGGCGCGTCCAATCTGATAGGCCACGTCGTCATTCAGCTCTGACGGATATACGCCGCGAACGTCGTAGCTCTTGAAAATAGCCGGATTAAACTGCGTTTGCATGATTTTAGGAATTTTCGGAGGGCTGGATGATGAAACCTACGGGTCCCGCGGTAGGAAGCTGACCGCTTGAAAGTCCGAATTCCGGTCTTTCGATCTGCGGGAATCCTCACCGCCACCGCGATTCTCATCTTCGCGCTCGCGATTGCAGTGGCGGGTGCGTTCCTCACGCGCTCCGAAATTTCGAAATCCTTCGATCGACAGGCCCGGATTCAGGCCGCGCAGCTCACCCTCGAACAGCTCGTACGGATGCAGATCGACGAAGAGAACTACGTGCGTGGGTACATTCTGACGCGCGATCCGTTTTACGTCGACCAATTCGATGCCTCGAAAGATGAATTTCACGTGCGCGAAAAATTGCTTCGCGCCGTCTTGGGCAGCGAGGATCTGGTGCAGGCCCAGGCCGCTCTGTTCGACTACGACAGAGTGCATCAAAACTGGCACGAGCTGGTCGCGGATCCGCTGATGAAACATCCAAACAGCAGTTCGTCCGAGATCGATAAGATCAGCAAGGGCCTTACCGATCAGCAAACCGAGGATTCGCAAGCGATCCAGAGCATTCTGGCCAGACAAAACGCGGTCGTCGGGGAGAACACCCAAGAACAAATCAATCGAACCTTTTACGCCGGCGCTTTTTGGCTGATCGTCTTTGGGCTGCTTGCGATTTTATTTAATGCTTTTCGCTCGCGTTCAAATCGCGAGCTGGAAGAAGAGCGGATGACTAGCGAAACCTTGCAGCGCGCTTTCCGCAGTGTATCGGTCCCGCTGCCGAATTGTGAGTTGGGTACCGGCTATAGCTCGGCAACCCGGAACGTTGCGGTCGGCGGCGACGTTTTCGACGTGTACCAGCTTTCGGATTCGCTCGCGCTCGTGTTGATCGCCGACGTAAGCGGCAAGGGGATCGACGCGGCAGTTTTGACGGCATTCATAAAATTCACGATTCGCGGTATCGCCTTGCGTCGTCGCGACCCGGGAGCGATTCTGGCCGAGTTCAACACCGCATTTCCGCGTACGGTAGAAGACCCGTATCTGTTCGTTTCGATGTTCGTCGGCATTCTCGATACCCAACAACTGATCTTTCGCTACGGCAGTGCGGGTCACGATTCGGCGTTCTTGCGCCGCGGCGCCTCCGAGGTTCAACAACTGGCCGTGACCGGCCCGATCTTAGGCGTGATGGAAGAACCGTTCGGCACTCAGACGGTGCACCTCGATCCGGGCGATACGATCGTTCTGGCAACCGATGGCCTAACCGAAGCCCGGAATGCCAAGGGCGAACAGCTTGAGGACGTCGGAGCGATAGCCCTGATCGCAACCAGCAGCCAAAGTCCGCAGAAGATGGCAAGCGAACTCATCGCCGCGGTCAAAAAGCGCGTCAGCAACCGAATGCGCGATGACTTGGCAATCCTTGCGATTCGGGTCAACGCACCGGAAACTCCGGCGGAGCCACCCGCCGATGTTTAAGCGCATTGCGATGGCCTTCGTGATCTGCACCTACGCCATGAACGCACTCGCGCTCGCGGATTGCACCCTGCGGGATGGGGCACGAATCGCGCTTTACGGCAACAGCGGCGATCCGGATGTCTTCGTCTGGGATTCAAAGCAGCGGCTGCTCGATTATTCGTCCGGTACCTACGATGTGGACCGGATGCTGGTGCCGCATGCGCTATTGACGCGTCCGGGCACGCGCGCAATCGTCGTGACCTGCGTCCCAAATATCGTTCACCCGAAATTTCAATACGCGGTTGACGACGCGATCGGTGTCAAAATACTCTCCGGAAGTTATCGCGGCCGCTACGGATGGATCAAAGCGACCGATATGCGATCTACTCGGAACGGCCGGTAGCGAACGACGGAAAGGCGCGAAGCGCACCGGACGGTGCCCGCATGAGTTCCATCGGCGTGCCGTACGCCAGATCCAACAGACCGGAGCGCAGCACGGCTTCGGGTCGATCGATCGCCAACAGCCGCTCGCAGCCGAGCAGCAGTATTCGGTCGGCGAATTCGGCGGCTTCGTTCACGTCGTGCAATACGCTTACGACCGCTTTGCCGGCTCGAGCCTGGGTGCGAAGCAAATGCAGCATTTCGTGCGCGACGCGCAGATCCAAATGGCTGGTAGGCTCGTCAAGCAGCAGGAGCGACGCTTCTTGGGCTAAGCCGAGCGCTAACCAGACTCGTTGCCGTTCGCCGCTGGAGAGCGTTGCAAAGGGGCGCCGCCCGAATGTTTCCATTCCAACCGCCGCAAGTGCACGGTCGACGATCTCGTCGTCTTGCTGATTTTCGTGCCACTGATACCAGCGATGGTGCGGATAGCGTCCGGTGGCGATGACTTCTCGCACGCTCATCGCTTCGGTTAAAATCTCTTCGCTTTGCATGAAGGCGATCGTTTTGGCGCGCTCGGCCGCGGTAACTCCGCGAATCTCGCGCCCGTTCAGGAGCAGCGTTCCCGAATCCGGCGAATGCATTCCGGCGATCGCCCGTAGCAGGGTCGTCTTTCCGACGCCGTTCGGCCCGAGAACCGCGACGAATTCGCCCGCCGAAATGTGAAAGTCAAGGTCACTCAGGATAATGCGCTCGCCGGCGCGCAGGCACAGTTCCCGCGCGCCGATCATGCGGTCTTGCGTCCGGGGCGCAGATAGAGATACAAGAATGTCGGCACGCCGATAAATGCCAGCAGCACGCCGATTGGAATTTCAATTGGGGCGAAGAGCGAGCGGCTAGCGGCATCGGCGAGGGCCATGAAACCGCCGCCCGCGATTGCCGATCCGACGATTAGTAAGCGCGCATCTGAACCGATAATCCGACGCACGATGTGCGGGACGATGAGGCCGATGAATCCGACGATTCCCGAGAGCGATACGGCGCTGGCCGTCAACAGTGAGGCCGATGCGAGAATCATCCATTGCGCGCGGTCCACGTCGACGCCGACGGTGCGGGCCCGCAGATCCCCTAAGCGCAGCGCATTGAGAGCCGGAACGCTGAGGACCGCGAGGATGAGACCGAGCGCCGCATAGGGTGCGGCGAAGATCAGGTCATGCCAGCCCCGGCCCGCCAGCGAACCGGCCAGCCAAGCCAGAATTGCCTGCGCGTACCCGCCTTGCTGCAGGCGAGTCAGCACCAGCGCGACGATCGCCGAAAATAACGCCGAGAGCGAGACGCCGGCCAGAATCAGTCGGTTGGCGTCAATTCCGGAACCGCGCCGAGCGAGCGCGGCGACCAGGACTGCGGTCGCAAGTCCGGCCCCGAATCCCAACGCCGGAACGATCGGCGCGGCAACGCCGGCGGCGATTGCAAGTGCGATCGCGGCCGCCGCACCGGCGCTCACCCCGGTAAGATACGGATCGACCAGCGGATTGCGCAGCATTCCCTGCAGCATCGCGCCGGCGATTCCGAGCGATGCACCGACGATCGCCGCGATGCAGACGCGTGGAAACCGCAATCCCCAAACGATCACGTGCACATCGCCCGGCGCGTGCGGATGCAGCATCGCATAGCCAACTTGCGAAAAGGGGATTACCGTGCCGCCGACCAGCAGGCTCACAAGCAGCGCAAGAAACGCAAGCAGTGTGAGACTCGCCAGCCGCAAGGTCATCGGGTGCTTAGCTCGACCATAAACGAACGGCCCGGCAACGGATAGCCGGGATAGATCTCACTATAGCGTTCGTCGCCCAAGTTGTAGCCCCTAATCGAGAGGATCGCGTCGGCATGCACGCGCAGGCGGATAAATCCGTCGATCCGTGTGTAGCCTACCGTCTCCAAAAAAGCGGGCTGGGCCGGATCGACGGCGCCGCGCGGACCCGCAACGGCGGCAATCAGGCCGAAGCTCTCGAGCGCCGCGGCGCTCGCACCTTGGTAGCCAAGTTCTAAGTTTCCGCTCATCACCGGTCCCCGCCCGGATATCCTTGCACCGTTAGCGCCGGGGTCCAAATTCTGGGCGCGGTAGAGATCGGTCAGATTGAGTTTGGCGTAGATATCGTGCAGCTGCAACGTCCGCGCGCTGAACGTGAACCCCGAGACGATCGTGTGCCCGATATTCAGGAGTCCCGGCGGCGGCGGGCCCGCGGGCGGCGGATACGCCAGCGCAGCGGGGTTGATAACGATCAGGTTTTTACCGGCAGTACTGAACCAGGTCAGTGTCGCGCCTCCCAGCAAATGACCGTCGATTAAGCTCGCATCGGCAACTCGCGTTCGTTCCGGCTGAAGGTTCGGATTGGAGAAGTTCGGGTAGTAGAGATCTTCGACGGTCGGCGCGCGAAACGCGGTTGCGTAGTTAGCTTTGAGTGTAAACCCGTGCGGCAGCTGCAAGATTCCGCCGATCGACGGCGCGATGATTGCGCCAAGTCCGCCGTCGCGTTCTCCTCGCAGACCCGCGTATACGCTGTTACCGGCCCCCCAAAGCCAGGCATTCTGCAGGTAGAGTGCGGTTTGGGCGAATGGATGCGCGGCCGTATTCCCGGCCCCGTCATCGAGCCGCGCGACTCCGCGAGCAACGTCGAGCCCGTACACCAAGCGTTCGTGCTCGTGCCGGACCGCATTGCGGAAACTGATTTGACTGCGGCCCTCACTGCTGAAATCGCCGCTCGGCGTAAAGCAGTTGGGATCGGTCGGCGCCGTGCAGTAGAACCATAACTGCTCGCGATTCCCGCCGAATTCCAAGATGGTGGCGGCGTGAGGGTGCTGCTGCGAGAGCGTGAGCAGCAGGTTCTGATCGAGGATGTTTTGACGGCTTGGCGCGGAGTAAGCAGCGGGCAAAACGCCCGGCGTGCCGACGTGATGGTCGATAATCCCGCCGGTCAGACTGGCCGCGATCGTCCCCAGCTGTTTGTCGAATGCGAAACGCGCCGCGGTGCTGGATGAATCGGAATCTGCGCGCGAGGTCCCGTCGGGAAGCGGAAAGGCGTTTTTGGCGATCCCGCGCTGCAGCGAAAAGTGGGGCGTCTCGATCGTCAACGATCGATCGCCGAACGATCCGACTCGCAGATCGACGATCGGCTTTCCGGCAGCCGGCGTAGTGAGGATGTTGATGATGCCGCCGATCGAGCCGGTTCCGTACAAGGTCGATCCGCCGCCTTCCACGACCTCGATCCGGCTGACCCCGCTGGTCGGTATCGAATTCAGATCCAGCGTTCCGTCTTGATCGCCGGCTATTGGAACACCGTTGACGAGCACCAGGACTTGGTTGCTGATGCTTCCCCGAATTCCAAAACTGGCTTGCGAGCCGACGGCACCATAATGCTCGATGGTTACGCCCGGCAGTTCTTGCAGCGCCTCCGCGATCGTGCGGAATCCGCGCCGCAGAATCTCGGACTTGGTGACGACGTAGGTTGTGCGAGCGGCATTTTCAATCGTCTCATCTTGACGATCGCTGGTGACCACATGGCCGATCTCGGGGAGCGGTGTCGGTGTCGGCGTCGGCGAGAGCTGCGGGGAAGCGGCTCGCGCGCCGCCGGCCATAAGTGAGATAAAAACCGCGGCGCAAAGCGCGCGCGCAATGAATGTAGAATACACGATGCAGACCTTCCTTTTTCGCGAGGATGGAATGAGCAGGCGTCTGCAATGGTCTCCTGACTCGCGGATCGTGGCCGTCTGCTCGGGCCTTCCCTCCACATGCATGGAAGTGACGTCGAGCGGCTCCCCGCTTACAGTGGCGCGACCGTGCCGGCATCTCACCGGCTTCCCACGCGCAAACGCTAATGGTATTCTGATACGCAAACGCAGGCAAGCGTTCCTGTCCAAAGAAAGAGCTTGCGGCTTTGAAATGGTTTACGGCATCCGCCTTTGCCGCCGCTCTCGCACTGGCCGCCTGCAACTCGCATCCGACTCACATGAAAGCTGTGCCGCCGGCTCAGAGGAGAGTGGTCTCGCTGATTCCCTCGCTGACTGAAGACTTGTTTGCAATCGGCGCGGGCGGGCAAGTGGTCGGCGTCTCGCAATTCAGCCAGGATATCCGGGGTGCCGCAAATCTGCCGGTGATCGGAAGTTTCGCAAGTATCGACACCGAGCGCATTATCGGATTGCATCCCGACGTCGTGGTCGGAATCCCGGCCCAGCAGGTCATGACCTCCGATCTGCGGCGCGCCGGCATTTCGGTGGCGCTCTACGGCGATGATTCATTCGGCGATATCGACGGCGTCATCCGTCGGCTCGGCAGGCTGACCGGTCACTCACAAAGCGCGAACCAGTTGATTGCAAAGCTCGAAGCTCGAACGCGTGAGCTCGTTCGGGGAGCGCACTTTCAGAAGAAACCGAGCGTGCTCGTGGTGGTGAACGCTTCGCCGATCATCGTAGCGGGCAAGGGCTCGTATATTGGCGAGCTCATTGAGCTGGCCGGAGCCCGCAACGCAGTGAGTATCGCGCAAGCGTATCCGCAATACAGTGCCGAAGCTCTGGTGCGGCTGCAGCCGGACGTGATCGTCACCGATCGAACCACCGGTCTAGCCGCACTGCTGGAACGCGAACCGTGGCGATCGCTGCGCGCCGTTCGGCAGCATCGCATCTTCACCGTCGATCCGCAGGCGATACTCGAACGTCCCGGGCCGCGTTACAACGAGGGATTATCCTGGCTAATAGAACGTTTGCGACCGCTGGCGCAATAAATCCCGGAGCGATCGTTATAGCGGTCGACACCGGCGACGCGGCACGCCCGCTCGAACCGGAGCTACTTGAGTTTGAAGCGTTGATCGATGCGGCGGGAGCGCGCGTACTCGATCGGATGGTGCAACGCCGCCCGCACGTCGATCCGGCGACGATGGTCGGCGCGGGCAAGGCGCGCGAGATCGCCGAGCGTGCTGAGGAACTCGGTGCCGATCTGCTCTTCGTGCTCAACGATCTGCGACCGCGCCAGCGCCGCAATTTGGAGAAAATTGTGCCGCTGCCGATCGTCGACCGGACGATGCTTATATTAGACGTCTTCGCAAAGCACGCTCGCTCCCGCGAAGGCAGACTGCAAGTCGAGCTCGCACAGCTGCGCTATCGCCAGAGCAATCTTATTGGAACCGGCGCCGATCTCTCGCGTTTAGGAGGCGGTATCGGAACGCGCGGTCCGGGCGAAACCAAGTTGGAAGTCGATCGTCGTAAGATTC
>JBDTCU010000031.1:0-2686 GCA_039923415.1 Vulcanimicrobiaceae bacterium | reverse complement strand
CGCGAAACGATCGCTCTTCGAATCGGCTTGTGCCTGCGTCTTTAATCTCGACGACCCCCTGGGTGCGCGCTGGGCGCATGAGTTTGGGCAGCGTAAGCCGGTGATAACGTATGGGCTCACGACCGATGCGCAACTGACGGCAAGCGATATTCGACAGTATTCCGGCGCGAGTACGTTTACGCTCGACCACGTTTCGTTCACGGTTAATTTGCCGGGGCGGTTTAACGTAGCCAATGCACTCGCCGCAATTGGAGTCGCCCGCACGCTCGATATTCCGGATCGGTTTTCGGTCGATGGCCTGGCCGGTCTGGAACGGGTTGCCGGGCGCATGGAACATCATCACGCCGGCGGTATCGATGTCGTTGTCGACTACGCTCACACTCCGGATGCGCTTGCGAACGTACTGGAAACGCTGCGTGAAACCACAGCCGGCAGGGTGCTCGTGGTTTTCGGCTGCGGTGGAGATCGCGATCGCGGAAAGCGCGTCCTCATGGGTGAGATTGCCGCTAAACTAGCCGATGAGGCCTACGTGACCTCCGACAACCCACGCACCGAAGATCCGCAGACAATCATCAGCGAGATTGTTGCCGGAATGAAGGGGCGCAATCACCGCATTATTCCGGATAGGCGCGAAGCGATCTACACCGCGATAACGCAGGCGCGCAGCGGCGATTTGGTGCTGATTGCGGGTAAAGGCCACGAGC
Source organism: Vulcanimicrobiaceae bacterium (assembly GCA_039923415.1). GTDB lineage: Bacteria > Vulcanimicrobiota > Vulcanimicrobiia > Vulcanimicrobiales > Vulcanimicrobiaceae > JALYVT01. Next base: position 1,982 of record JBDTCU010000031.1, on the reverse strand, counting down.
GGTATCAGCTCATCGGCGAGGTCAGCCTGCCATTTGATGATGCCGCCGTCTCGCGCGAAGCCTTAGAAGTACGGGAGCAAAACGCCTAAAATGACGTTGACGTTCGACTCGGCGGTTGCCGCAACTGATGCGGCGGTGCACAATGGGTCAAGGTTCCCGCGCGATCTGCGCATCGCTACCGATACGCGCACGCTGAGCGCCGGTGAAACGTATCTTGCACTGCGCGGTGAGCGCTTCGATGGACACGACTACATCGACCGGGCGCTCGAGCTGGGCGCCAGTGCAATCATTGTCGATAACACGGGGTCCGTACCGGAGCACGTTCCGGCGCTGGTCGTGCAGGACACTACGCGCGCCTACATGGCGCTGGCGGGCGCCGCCCGCGCCCGGTTCGGCGGCCGCGTGATCGCTATTACCGGGAGCACCGGAAAGACGACCACTAAAGTTCTGCTGACCCAACTGCTCGCGGCCAGGTACGGCACACGCGTAGCGGCATCGCCGGCTAATGAAAATAATGAGATCGGAGTCAGCAAGCTGCTGCTTTCGCTCGATTCTTCGCACGATGTAGCGATCGTCGAAATGGGCGCCCGCCATAACGGTGACATTTTGCCGTTGGTAAAGATCGCTCAACCGCATATCGGCGTTCTCACCAACATTGGTGAAGCGCACCTGGAAATTATGGGTTCGACGGAGAATTTGATTGCCACTAAGTGGGAGGTATTTGCGGGCGGGGCGCAGGCGATTTTGAATTCGCAGGACGCCGCCTCGCGCGCGCGCGCTGCGAGTTTGGACGGGTCGCCGCTCTGGTTCGGCGTCGGCGAAGTCTATGAGGCTGGAGCGTTCGTGCTCGACCATTCACATTTGAGCGTCCGTGCCGGCGAGCGTGAGACCCGGTACGCCATCGACGCGCGTCTTCCGGGCACTCACAACTTGTTCAACCTTTCTGCGGCAATTTGTGCCGCGCTGGCGCTCGACGTCGCCATCGCGGAGATCGTCGCTCGGATTCCAACGCTTAGCCTGCCGAGCGGCCGTTACGAAACGATTCGGATTGATGGGCGCCCGCGGATTGTGTTTGACGCCTACAATGCTTCGTTGAGCGGAATGATCGCTACACTTGACGCTTTTGCGGCGGAGACCGGAGCGCAGCGAATTGCGGTGCTGGCGAGTATGGCGGAATTGGGAATGCAAGCCGCAGAGATGCACGAGCAAGCCGGCGAGCGGGCAGCTGTAACCGGAATTGACCGTTTGCTGGTCGGCGGCGAGTTTGCGGGCGAACTCGCAAGCGGCGCACGGAAGGGCGGCCTTTCATCCGATCGGATCGTGCAGTATGCGGACAATGCCGACGCCGTGCGGTGGCTGCGCGCGCACGCACATGTGAATGACGTCGTGCTGCTGAAAGGATCGCGCGTCTACAAGCTTGAGGAAGTCGTCGAGGGACTCCGCGCGTGAGTCGCAGATTGGCCGTGCAGCGGCCCGAACTGCCGCCCGGACTCGTGGCGATTCCGGTGCGCACCCGTTTGATCTATCCGAACGACGACTTGGTCCGGATCGTGGCCGACGCCGTCCTCGGGATCGCGCGCGCGGGTGACGTGATTGCGATCTCCGAGACGGCAGTCGCCATCGCTCAGGGCCAATCGGTGGCGGCCGAATTCGTTCGCCCGTCTAGACTTGCCTATTACCTTTCAGCTCATGCCGGAGCGCTTGCAACCGTCAGTCAACCCGAATCGCTGCAGATCGTCATCGACCAGGTCGGAGCATGGAAAGTTTTGTACGCATCGGCGATGCACGTGGTCGGACGCGCGATCGGCCGGAGGGGCCTATTTTATGAGATTATGGGTGAGGCGATCACGGCAATCGATGGATACACCGGGACGTTGCCGCCATTTGAACGCGCGATCGTTTTCGCACCTCAGAACCCGAATGCATTCGCGCAATCGGTTGCCGACGAAACCGGGGTCGCCTGCGTTGTGGTGGATGCAAAC
>JBDTCU010000030.1:0-5973 GCA_039923415.1 Vulcanimicrobiaceae bacterium | reverse complement strand
CAAGAATCCGGTACTAACATCGTCGCCGATGGTTCGATCCGCCCGCAGAAAGTCACCCTGCACCTGCACCACGTGCTTTTTGCCGATGCGCTTGCAGCCGTGATCGGATCCCACGACCTTCAAATCCGTAACGAGCACGGGATACTGTTGGTCGGAAGCAGCGACGTTATGAACCGCCGATATGGAAACGGTGACTCTGCCCTTGGGCCTCGAACCGTCATTCTTGCACTCAAACATGCAAAGCCGGAAGAAGTAGCCAAGGAGATCGGCGACGGTTTGCCGATCGGCACGATCGTAGTCGCCGATAAACGAACGGGCTCGGTCATCGTGAGCGGCAACGATGAAACGGTCGAGCGCGCAAAACAGTTGGTGGACGCCCTCGATGCTCCCACATTCGGCGCCGCCGGACATACAGCCGTAAAGGTGTTTGGGCTGAAATATCTTCGACCGAGCGACACCGTCAAGCAGCTTAAAGACGTTTTGCCGGATGGTTCGTACCTCGCAGATGATGCCCAGAATGCCGTAATCGTAACCGGAAACATGGAGACTCAAGAGACCGCTCGCGCTTTCCTGGCGAGTCTCGACGTGCCTACCCCACAAGTCATGTTTGAGGTTCGGGTCGCAGATCTTGAACCTCAAAACGATAACGGTACGATCGGATTTCAGTTTGGCGGTTTGGATCTGAGCGGTCAGCCGGTACCGGGTGCCGCGACGTACGCGTTCACGAGGCAGTCGATTGCGATCAATGCCCGGTTAAACGCGCTGGTAAGTCAAGGGCATGCCCAAATTTTGGCGACGCCAAAGCTAGTTACGCTGAACAATCGTGAGGCGGATTTATTGATTGGTCAAACCTATCCGGTCGTGTACTACGATGCCCGGCTGGGCGGCCAACAAGTGAAATTTGTCGATATCGGCGTTAAGCTGCGAATGACGCCGACGATTGGCTCGGACGGCAGCGTTACTGCCGAGCTGCATCCGGAGTATAGCGCTATTCAGGATTTCGTTGGCGGCTATCCCGTTCTAGCCAACCGGAAGGTCGATTCTACACTGCGGGTTCGCGATAACGAAACGATCATTCTAGGCGGATTGCTGCGAGACATCGATTCAGAGACAATAACGAAGTTGCCGGGGCTGGGTGATATCCCGGTTTTCGGCAGAATTTTTCGTAATCGCGAATACAAACACCAGCGCGATGAAATCGTATTTCTCATAACGCCTCACATCATTCGTCCAGGTGCCACCCCGATCAAGTAGAAGGCGCTCTGCGACCGGTGAGCTAAGCCTGTTCGGATGTTCAGGTATCTTACCGCCGGAGAATCTCACGGTCCGGCGCTGGTCGGAATCCTCGACGGGTTGCCGGCGCAGATCAAACTCGATGTCGACCGGATCAATGCGACCCTGGTTGCGCGACAAGGCGGCTACGGTCGCGGGGCCCGCATGAAGATCGAAACCGACCAGGTCGAGTTTTTGGCCGGCGTCCGCGGTTCGTGCACGCTCGGCTCGCCGATTGCGGTTATTGTGCGGAATAAGGACTTTGAAAACGTGCGGGCGCTAATGGATCCGCTGACGGGGGGCGGGAAGCAGCTCACCAACCCGCGCCCGGGACACGCGGACTATGCCGGAGCGCTGAAGTATCGGCACCGCGATTTGCGCAATGTGTTAGAACGCGCGAGCGCTCGTGAAACGGCGATGCGAGTCTGTCTTGGCGCGATCTGCGCGCAGTTTTTGGAAACGCTCGGCATTACGACGCGCTCGTACGTACACAGAATCGGTTCGATTGAAGCTCCCGCATTGGGTGAGTTTCGCGAAGAAGATGTCAATGCCAGCGAGGTGCGTTGTCCCGACCCGCAGAGCGAGCGCGCGATGATCGCTGCGATCGATGCCGCCAAGGCAGCCGGCGATACGTTGGGCGGACAGTTTGTCGTGCAGATTGACGGGGTGCCGGTCGGAATCGGCAGCAACCGCCAACCGGACATGCGCTTAGACGGCGTGCTGGCCGGCGCACTGATGGCGATGCAAACGGTGAAGGCAGTCGAAGTCGGCGTAGGAGCCGAGGTCGCGTCCCGTCCGGGATCGATTGCCCATGACGAATTCGGAATGGCCGGCGATCGAGTCGTGCGCGGGACAAATCGGGCCGGCGGAATCGAAGGTGGCATGAGCAACGGCCAACCGATTCGATTGAAAGTTTCAGTCAAGCCGATCCCGACGCTCATGAAGGCACTCCCTTCGGTCAATCTGCATACGAAGACCGACGCGGTGGCAACGATCGTGCGCAGCGACGTCTGCGTGGTTCCGGCCGGTTCGATTGTTGGCGAGGCCATGGCCCGACTCGCGTTAACCGGGCCGGTATTGGAAAAATACGGCGGCGACTCAATCGAGGAAACCCGGGATAATCTGCGTCGAGCGAATGCCGCAGGAGCATCGCTCTTCGAGATGGCGAAAGAAGACGTATGAAACGACATATCGCGTTAGTGGGGTTCATGGCCGCCGGTAAGTCGACCATCGGCAAGCGGTTGGCGCGAAAACTGAAAGCACCGTTTATCGATATCGACGACCTGATCTCTGAGAATCACGGCGCCGTTAGCGACATTTTTTATGCTCAGGGAGAAGCCGCATTCCGCCGCTACGAACACGATGCGATCGAGCACGCGGTCGAAGGCCAGGCCGGAGTGCTGGCGCTCGGCGGCGGCGCGGTCACCTACGAACCAACCCTGAAACTGCTAAAGAAGCGTACGTATCGAATCTTTGTGAAAGTGCCTCCCGAGCAGATACTGGGGCGTCTGCGCCGCAGTCCGCGCGTGCGTCCGCTTCTAGGCCCGACGCCTTCGCTGCACAAAATTAAAGAGTTGTATGTTGCGCGCATGCCCAAGTACGCGCACGCCGATTTTACCATTGAGGCCGGCGAGTTGAACACTGCCCAAGTGGTCGAACATATCGTAGAGTGGATGCACAAGAAGAAAATCGAATTATGATCGAACCCAACGACCTGGGATACCCCATCGTCGTTGCACCCTCGGTTCGCCTGCCGCTGCACGCCTTTCTGCACGATCGCGGCACCCGGTTCATCGTCCTCTGCGATAGGAACGTCGTGGAGTACGCCGATGAGCTGACCCGCCGCGTAAAGGGTCGGCTGGCGGTCGTTCCGGTGGCGCTTGGCGAGGAGCGCAAGCGCATGACCACGGTCGAAGGCGTTCTGAATTCCTTACTGCTGGCAGGTGCGGATCGTACGACGACCGTCGTGGGAATCGGCGGCGGCGTGGCCGGAGATCTTTTCGGATTCGCGGCTTCGATCTACATGCGCGGCGTTCCATACCTGCATGTCGCCACATCGCTCGTTGCGATGGTGGATGCGGCGATCGGGGGCAAGACCGGCGTCGATTTGGCAGACGGCAAGAATTTGGCGGGAACCTTTAGGGACCCGCTCGCGGTGTTCTGCCCTATCGATGCCCTCCAGACGCTGCCGTTTCGAAATCTGCGCGAGGGATTGGCCGAAGTCGTCAAGCATGGCGTGATCGAAGGGCACGACCTATTCGATGCGCTTGAGGTTCTCGCACCGCATCCATTCTCGAAGTGGCCGTGGGAGAGCATCGTCACCGATTCAATCGCTGTAAAGACGATGATCGTGAACGACGACCGTGAAGAGCATGGCGCGCGGGAAGTTCTCAACCTCGGGCACACCTTCGGTCACGCATTCGAGCGCGCCAGCGGGTATCGGATCTCCCATGGCAGCGGCGTAGCGATTGGCTTGCGCGCAGCCGGCTTGCTGGCGATGCGGACCGGGCGTTTCTCAGAAGACGAGCATCTTCGGGTTCTCGCGCTGCTGGCACTCCTGAATATGCCGTTGCGATCCGCGGTGTCGCCGAAAGCGGTCTTCGATGCGATGCAGGCTGATAAGAAGAAGCGATCGGGTACCCTGCGCTTCGTTCTGCCGCGAGCGATCGGAGACGTCGAATACGGTGTCGAGGTTCCGGAACGCCGGATTCGGGAAGTGCTCGTGCGCTGTTCCCACCTTCCGGGCGGTAACGAATTCCACTAGTTCGCACGGTCGACGCGCTGGCGACGATCCGTTCTTCCCGCTTCGATCTGCCGCTCAGTTACGATGCCGGTGATTGGAATTTGCAGGTTGGCGATATCGTGCGGGTGCCACTGGGAACACGAGAGGTGTTGGCGTTCGTCATCACCGATCCGGTCGAACGAGTCCACGAGACACCGCTGCGCAAAGTCATAGAACGAAGCGCAGCACCTCGTGCCTTTACGCCGGTTGGGCTGGCATTGGCAAAATTTGTAGCCGATCGGTACATCTGCACACTTGGAGAAGCGCTCGGCGCGATCGTGCTGAGCGGAGCGATTCCGCGGATGATCGATAGCTTCGTGCGCACGGTTCCTCACCCGAGTCCACAGCGGTATCCGTCGGTGCCGGTGCGATTCGTGAGCCTGGTCTGGGACGAGCTTGCCGATGGTTTTGGGCTAGAACAGCTGCTGCGCCATCCGGAGGCGCGCCGCATCGGCGATCGCGCCACCCTGCTGCGCCATATTGGAGCGATCGTTCGCAGCGCAGAGATTAAGCGCGTCCGAAGATTTGTCGACCCTCGTACTCAAGAGTATCGGATTGCGGTGCTTTTTCGCGGCGCGGCACAGATAAAGGGACCGAAGGCAAATGCGCTCATTGCGTTTGTGCGGGAGCAGCCGGGTGTACCTCGCGCCGACGCGTTGCTCGCGGGCTTTTCGCCAGCACTGATCGCTCGGGTCCTGAAAGCCGGCGCCCTGCGCGAAGAGTCGATCTCGCCGGCGCGTTCGCGCCGGCACCGGGTCCTGAGCGAGCCGCAATTTGAGGCGACCGCCGAGCAGCAGGCCTCGATCGATCGTGTGATCGAGCGTCTGGAGAGCAACGCCTTTTACGAGATGTTGCTGCATGGGATTACGGGCAGCGGCAAGACGTTCGTCTATATCGAGGCGATAAAGCGGGTCGTGCGCGACGGCGGAAAAGCCATAGTGTTAGTTCCTGAGATATCGCTGACCCCGCAGACTGCGAGGCGGTTTGAGCTGGTTTTCGGCGAACGAATTGCGATTCTGCATTCAGCGCTCTCCGAACGCGAACGTTACGATGCGTGGCAGGCGTGTATGAGCGGCGACGTCGATGTGGTTGTCGGTGCGCGAAGCGCGGTGTTCGCACCGCTGCCCGATGTTCGCCTGCTGGTCATCGATGAGGCCCACGAGACGACCTATAAGCAAGATACGGCACCGCGTTACCACGCCGTCGCGGTAGCCCGCGAGCGAATGAAGCGCGAGAGCGGCGTGCTGCTGTTAGGAAGCGCGACCCCGTCGCTCGAAAGTTATGCGGCAGCACGAGCCGGTTCTATCGAACGGCTGCAGCTGCCGCTTCGGGCGACCAGAGCGTCGCTGCCGGCGGTGCATCTGGTCGATATGGCCAAAGAGTTTGAAGCCGGAAACCGCCGGATTTTCAGCAGTCGACTCACTCACGCGATCGACGCGCGCCTGCAGGCGGACGAAAAAACGGTCTTGTTCGTGAATCGGCGGGGAAGCGCCGGATTCATGCTCTGCCGAAGATGCGGATACGTACCAGAGTGCGATCGCTGCAGCGTATCGCTCACCGTGCATCGATCTGAGGGATTGCTCCGCTGTCACTACTGCGATGCGCAACGGCCCATTCCACCGGCTTGTCCGGCTTGCAGGGGCGGCCCGATCAAGGACTTCGGTGTTGGTACCGAGCGCGTCGCGGCCGACGTTGTGCGGCTCTATCCGAATGCGCGCGTCATTCGGATGGACAGCGATACGACCACCCGAATCGGCGATCATGCGCGTTTACTCGATGCGTTCGAGCATGATGGAGATGTTCTCGTCGGTACGCAAATGGTCGCAAAGGGGCTGGACTTTCCGACGGTGACGCTGGTCGGGGTGGTTGCCGCCGACATCGGATTGCATACGCCGGATTTTCGCGCGGGGGAGCGCACG
>JBDTCU010000029.1:0-7645 GCA_039923415.1 Vulcanimicrobiaceae bacterium | reverse complement strand
GAGATTGGAGCGGCTTGATGCGCGGTTCCGGACAGAATCGCCGAGCGCGTGTCGGGGAGATATCCCGGCGAGACCAGCAGAGAGCCGTAAAACGCACCCGAGTTGTAAGGCACGCTCGGGGTGATCGCGAATCTGCTGTGCTTGTAGTTCAAAATCACGGTTGCGGCCGCGCTGTAATACGGGTTCGCGATTTCACCGGCCGCGCAGGCATTATCGCCGGCGCCCGTTCCCGGAACGTAGCATGCAAAGCCGCCGCCGGCCTTGGTGTATGCCCGGACTCAAGACCGGTGAGCGGGTCGATGAAGAAATTCTGGAGCTGGTCTTTGGTGCTCCGGTAGAACGGTGTGAGCTTGAACGACCAATCAGTGCTGCGCAGGTGCTTCTCGAGTGAAAGATCGGCGTTGTACGTCGTCGCGAAGTCCGTCCTTCTTGTGCGGAGTTTCACGCTCGCTTCTCTTGGCCAAGAGACCATGCGGATACGGCCGGTTCCCGACGCTTCAAGTCGTTTTTCCAGAGTCATGAAGGCGGGCAGCCTACCGGTTGCCGAAGCGACCGCGACTTGGCGGGAATCCAGCCTGCGCTACGAAGCGTAGTAGCGATATGCAAATGAGATTCCCAGCCCTCTGCGGAGCCGCGCTCTTCGCGTTCGGGCTTTCAACTGCGACCGGGCAGACTCTGCCTCCCACGACACATGCCACACCGGCCGCCGAAGTCGAGCCTGCGGTACCGCGGATGCCGGTGCGGAACGCGCCGATCGCATCCTACACCTTCGACCTGAATGCACATATCGTCATGCGCACATTTCCCTGGTTGAAGTTTCACATCTCCGGAAAGGGCCGCTACGAGCGAAACGGTGATCTCATGCTGCACCTCGACGGGATGCCGTGGTTTGCAAGGGCCTATCAGAACGTCAATATGGCCTCGGTTCTCGAACCGCAAACCTGGGGAAAACAGTACGTCGTCGCTTACTCGCATCGACACGGTGGAACCGTCGAGCTTATCATGCACGACCGCGGTAAAACGCCGCTAACGGAGGCTCGCGCCACGATCGATGACGACGCGGGTCTTCGCGAGTTGGACTGGAGCTACAGCTACGGCGGGAAGATTCGCTTGATGGTTTCGCCGGGAGATGCGTCGGGATACACGTTGCCGGCGGTCATGAACGTCGAAGCCGATATGCCACGCTATGCAGCTAGCGCACAAGCAGCGTTCACGAACTACCGCGTCGTGACGGACGCCAGTGGTTCAGCAACCGCGGAATAGCCATGCCTGCGTTATCGTCGATTTGGGGCGCTCCGGTTCGGCTGGCGAGCATCGCCTCGGTCGCCGCATACATTCGGGTCGCATACCGCATACGGCGCTGGGGAAGGCTGCCGATTCATCGCGGGCCTACGCTGGTCATTGCCAATCATCAGCACGATCTTGACGACATGGCGATCATCGCCCAACTGACGCTCGACGGTCCGGTGCGCGACCCGATCTTTACCGTGTCATCGCGACGGCAGTTCGAGCCGGGATTCTTGGCCGTGCGCCTGCCCTGGCTAGGTCCTCTGCTGCGCCACTACAACCCCGGCCCGCTCTTCGAAGTGATCGGGATGCGTCCGATCGAGAATCAGCTCGCGACCCGAGCGGTCGCCAATCTTGCCTGGATGCTCCATGCGCGACACAGTAAGTTGCACTTTCGCGATCTGTTTCACGAGGCCACGCTGCAGCGCCTTGGGATAGAAGACACGCGCGTCTCCGATGTATTTTCGGCTCGCTGGTTTGCGCGTTTACAGATGAACGCAAAACTTTCGGAACTGCGAGAACCGTATCGCACCGAGGCAATAGAGATGACGCGCGCACAAATCGATGCCGATTTGAGCTCCGTTGAAGGGCTGCTCAAAAGTGGCGCAACGCTGTATCTTGCGCCCGAGGGTCGCCACACGCTCGACGGCCACATGGGCCGTTTCCGGGGTGCATTCACTCGGTTAGCGCCGCTGGCGCAACTGTACGTTGTCGCGATGAGTTACGATCCATTTCTCGGGAATCGTCTCTCGGCGCTGTATCGCGTCCTTCGCTGTGATTCGCCCGAGCAGGTTGAGGCGGTGCTGAGGGCAGCCAGGCCCGTGACGATTAGCCAACTTCTGGCTGAGTGGATCGCAGCTGCCGGCCCATCGTTCAGTCAGCAAGACGCGATCTCCGCGATACGCCTGCGGCTGGAAAGCCTGCCGCCCGCGCTCTTTGTGGATCCGGAGTTGCGCGAACGTCCCGCAGCCATAACCCGCGCGGCGCTTACGAAGATGACTCGGCTGGGTCTGCTTCGATCCGAGGGCAGCCGGTTTGTGCTCACCCAAAAACGCTACCACCCGAGCTTCGCGGAGGTACACGATATCCTCGCCTATCAAGTGAACTTCCTCGGTGAGACGTTGGCCGCCGTGAAGCGTTTGGACGCCGACCTGGTGCCGACGTGAAGCGGCTCATCGTGACCGGTGATGACTTCGGCCTTTCTATGGGCGTTAACGACGCGATCGAACGCGCGCACCGCAACGGCATTCTTGATACCGCGAGCATCATGATCGCAGCGCCCTCGGCGCAGGACGCGGTTCACCGGGCGCGCGGTCTGCCGTCGCTACGGGTGGGTTTGCACGTCGCGCTCGTGCAAGCACGTCCGATGCTGCCGATCGGTGAGGTGCCCGATTTGGTCGACGAAAGCGGCGAACTCGCAACGAATTTAACTAGCGCCGGCGTCCAATTCTTTTTCAACCGTAGGGTTCGACGCCAACTGGAGGCAGAGGTTCGGGCGCAATTTGAGGCGTTTCGCAGCACCGGTCTGCGGCTCGATCACGTCAATGCCCACAATCACATGCACGTCCATCCAACGGTATTGAGTCTGATTCTGCAGGTCGGCAAGGAATACGGCATGCGCGCTATGCGCGTTCCGTACGAACCGTTTCTGCCGTCGTGGCGCAGCGCGCGTTCGGAGCTTCGGACCCGGCTGGCCGGTGCCGCAGTCTTAGAGCCGTGGGCAAGAATAATGAGGCGGCGCTTGCGTGAGGCCGGTATTGCGCATAACGACTTCGTCTTCGGCATTCATGACACCGGGCGGATGACCTCCGAGCGCGTACTGGCGCTGTTGCGCGAATTTCCAAACGGAGTGGGCGAGATATACTTTCATCCCGACGACACATGCGCGGGCCAAGAAGAACTCGCCGCGCTGACGAATCCGCGCATCGTTGAGGCCCTGCGAGCATCGGGGATCGAACGAATCGGGTTCTCCGATTTGTCCCCCGGTGCGTAGCCATGTGGATGTTGCGTGAAGTGCTTTACACATTGTCAGTGGCCGCTCTGCTTGCGAGCTTAGCGGGTATCGGATACCTCATTCTTGCCTTACTGCGCGTCGCGTTGTTTCGCAATCGGCCCGAGTCCGGCGGCGCGTATACGCCGCCCGTCACGGTCATGAAGCCGTTACGCGGCCTGGAGTCCCAGCTCTACGAAAATCTCCTTTCGTTTTGCGATCAGGATTACCCGGTGTTTCAAGTGGTCTTCGGGGTGCAGACGGCCCGCGACCCTGCAGTCAGCGTGGTCGAACGAGTGATCGCTGCGTTTCCGGGGCACGATTTTGTCCTTGCAGTCGGTGGATCGACGTCCGTTGAAAACCCAAAGGTCGCGAACCTCAAGAACATGGTCGATTCCGCCAGGCACGATATTCTCATCGTTTCGGATGCGGATATGCGTGTGGACCGAGTGTATTTGCGCTCGGTCGTGAAGCCGTTTGCGGCGCCCAACGTGGGGGCGGTGACCGCGCCGTACGCCGGGGTCCCGATCGCCGGGATCGCGTCGGTCATCGGTGCTATGTTTATAAACGACCAGTTCACGCCGTCCGTGCTGGTTGCTCTCGTTTTCGAACGGTTGCAGTATTGCTTCGGCTCGACCATGGGTGTGCGGCGCGCAGTACTCGACGCAATCGGCGGTTTCGGCGCATTGGGGGACTATCTCGCCGACGACTACATGTTGGGAAAACTGGTGAGCGATTGCGGCTACGCAATCGTCCATGCGCCGTACGTCGTGCGCAACATCGTTGCCGACTCGTCAATTAGCTCGCTGTGGTTCCGTCAACTGCGGTGGGCGCGGACGATCCGTGCGCTCCGCCCGGTGGGCTACTCGCTTTCCTTCCTCACGTACGGCTTTTCGATGGCGCTGCTGTATCTGGCGGTGTCGCGGGATCTGCGCGTGGGACTTGCGCTGCTGTTCGCCGCAGGCGGGCTCGAGGTTGCCCTTCACTATGCAGCCCGTAGGGCGTTTCAGACAACTCACCGGGCGGTTCCCTGGCTCGCACCGGTGCGCGATCTCCTCGGCTTCGCAGTTTGGATCGCAAGCTTCTTTGGGCGCGGCGTGCGCTGGCACCATCAGGAATTTTCGCTGGAACCGGGCGGGTCGCATTCGCGTTTCGAAGTAAGCCGCTGAGTCGGGGTATCCTTCAGACTTTCTTCAGATTTACCGCCATACTGTGAGATATACTGCCGCTCTTGGAGGTGCTCTCAATGGTGCGTCTATCCAGTTCGCCGTTACCTCTTCTGCTACTCTCGGCGGCTGCGCTGACCCTGGCGTCGTGCGGCGGTAGCGGAGGCGCGAGCGGCCCCGGAATCCCGCGAGTGAGTTCAGGCGCCGACGCGGTTTCATTGTTACCGGCCCTGAGTCGGCAGAGAGACACCGACACCTCGCGCGATACCGACGCCGACGACGGCGTTGCGGTTCTTAGGCAGCTCGACGACATCATCACGATCGGTTCCACCGTCGACCCGCAAAATGGGGATCAGAATCCTTATGGCCTCGATGTCGCAAGAGTGGACGCGGATCAGATCGAGACGGGCGATCTGGTGGTCTGCAATTTCAATAACGCGGCAAACGTGCAGGGGACCGGCACGACGATTGTCGCGCTGCATCCGCGTCCCGGTTCAACGCCGCTTCGCATCGCGGCGCGCGAGGAGCTCCTGGGTTGCGACGCTCTTGCACTTGCTCCCAACGACAATATTTGGGCCGCAGCCTTCGCGGACAACGACAATCCGATCGTATCCCCGTCCAGAGGCCTGCTGACATCGCTGGATCAGGGACCGTGGCACGGTCCGTTCGGTCAAACCTTCGCTGCGCATCCGGGCCCCTTCGGAATCGCCGCGTTCTACGAGAGTAATGCCGGCAATGGAAGCATCGTCCGAATCGACATCCTCTCCGGCGGGGGGTTTCGCTTCGACGTCATCGCTACGGGTTTCGCAGTCAATCACGGCGCGCCCGGCAGCATCCTCGGACCCTCAGGTCTACAATACGACGCGAAGCACGACCGGCTCTATATCGTCGACGGCGCCGACAATACGCTGGTCGCGTTTCGCCATGTCTCGACCATCCCGGCCGGCGGCATCGTCGTTAACGGTGGCACGTTTAGCGGGCCATTTGCGCATCGAGCGCGTCTCGTCTTCTCCGGTGCGCCCCTCAACGGTCCGATCAGCTCGGCGCTTCTTCCGAACGGTCATCTCGTTCTAGGCAACACGCTCGATCCGAACGGTCAGAATCTTATGGTTGAAATCACCGCCAACGGACGCGTACTTGCGATTAAGAATGTCGATACCGGACTAGGAGCGGCGCTCTTCGGCATGGTGGCTGCGGGACGAAGCCTAGGGGATCTCAAGCTCTACTTTAACGACGACAACGACAATACGGTCAAGGCTCTCACGCATTAGCTCCTGCCGTTTGCTGCCTTTGCGAGAAGCTTTTGCGTATTGGCGGCCAACTGGCAACTTTGGATGTATACCGATTGGCTGTTAATTCGTCGCGCAGCTCAAGAATTGGACGAGCGCTTTCGCGGCGCCAAGGTACAAGATGTTGGGCAGTTGGCTGACGGGCGACTCGCGCTTGCGCTTTGGCGGCGCGGCGCGACCGAACTGCTGGCGATCGACATATTCGCTCCAACCCCATTGGTCACGATCGCATCCGGTGAGCTGTCGATTCAGGTTGAGCCGGGTTTTGTGCGCTCGGCCGGGGCGATGCTTCGTGGAACAGTGTTGGGAAGCGTACGGTCGCGACGAGGCGATCGGATGCTGCGGTTGGATTTTGCGAGCCGATCGCGCTTCGGCGTCACGACGGGTGCCGCGCTGATCTGCGAGCTGGTTCCCCGGTTTGGCAATGTCATCTTACTAAAAGACGATACGGTCGTGGCCGCCGTCAAAGAGTTTTCGCCCGCGCAGAATAGGGTGCGGTCAGTACAAGCCGGCGATCCATACGAACCGCCTCCGCTGAGTCCTTCGCGATTGATCCCTAAACTGATCAGCGACGCATATCCGCCTGATGAGGCGCAAGCGATCGTCGATCGTGCATTGGATGATTTGAGTCCACGCGAGCCGCTATTTGTGTACCGGCGTGACAAGCTGCTCGTTCAAGCTCACATCGTTCCGCTGGAGCAGTTTGCTGAATTGGCGTCCGATCGCGCACCCGCTCTTCTTCCGTTGTTAACCGAAGCGCGCGAATCGCATGCTCAAGTTTCCCAAGGCGATCAGCTAGAAAAAAAGCGGCGCGCACTCGGCAAGTACCTGAGCGATCGCGAGCGCAAAACGGGTGACGAACTGCGCGGCATCGAAGCAAAATTGAGCCGCACCGACGAGCGGGAGCGGCTGCGCGAAGCTGGGGAGGCGGTGTACGCGACCCTGCACGAACTGGACGCAGACGCTCAAACCAACGCGAAAACTCAAGCATTGGAGTATTTTGCGCAATACAAGAGACTTGGAAATGCAGTTCCGCACTTGCAGGCCCGCCACGCGGAGTTGACCCTATCGCTCGCGGGTGTCGTCGAGCTTGCCTGGGAAGTAGAGCGGGCCGGTATCGCTGAATTGGAAGACGTTGCAGATGCGGTGGCGGGGCTCGAACCTCGCCGTTCGCAGCCGCCCAAGCGAATTGCTCGGCGCAAACGCAAACCGCTAACCTACTGCACCCCAGGCGGTTCGCGCATCCTTGTCGGACGTTCGCCCGCGGAGAATGGCGAGCTGACGTTCAAAGTGGCTCGGCCCGACGATCTCTGGTTTCACACCCAACAAATCCCCGGAGCCCACGTGATTTTGCAGCGCGACGACAAGAGACCCGCGCCGCTCGAGGACATCTTGATGGCCGCCGGGCTTGCGGCGTTCTATTCAAAAGCAAAAGCGAGTCCGAAAGTTACTGTCGACTACACTTTGCGCAAACACGTGCGCAAACAGCCGTCGGCTCCTCCCGGACTCGTTTTTTATACCAACCCGAACTCGGTTCACGTTGCGCCGAGCGCCCCGACTACTTCAGACGTGCCTCGCACGCAGTCCAGTTGAGGTTGGCGTAGAAGGCGTCGATGTATTTGCCGCGCTCGGACGGCTTGTAATCCTTGATAAACGCATGCTCCCAACAATCCATCACGACCAATGGAATGAACCCGGCAAGATTGCCGTCCTGATGCAGCTCGATCCAATTGTTCGACACCTGACCGTTGGTTGGGTCGTAGTAAGCGATCGCCCAACCGACGCCGCGCATGCTCCCGACCGCAAAGAAATCTTTCTTCCAGGAATCAAAATCGCCGAAGCTGGTTGCTAAAGCATCGTGCATCTTCCCAGGCTTGATATCTGCCGGCGAATTGGTCATGTTGTCGAAGTAG